>JAGHAO010000168.1 GCA_021161495.1 Caldisericaceae bacterium
CATTCATCTTCTTTGAGGCCTTTCTGATTGCAAGGATTTCCGCATGCGCCGTAGGGTCGCGGAGTTGCTCCCTCATATTGTGGGCACGGGAAAGGATTTCTCCGTTTTTTACGATTACTGCACCAACAGGAATTTCCTCTTCCTCTTCCGCTTTTTTTGCTTCTTCGAGTGCTATTTCCATAAATTTTTTTACCATTTAAGCCCCTCTAACCCGGCAAATGTTTTCATCGCTTCTTTCCATTCGAGTTCCTCTTCTCTCGTAAGTTTTGGACGTTTTTCTCCGAGAGAAACATTCTGCGCATCAATGTATTTATGGAGAGTTTTCGCGATTTCTTCGAACCGCTTTATGTGAAAATCTTTGAACCACTTCGGCACGTTTCCCATTTTCAAAACTGCCTTTTTGTAATGCGGAACGCATAGACCTTTTGAGTCAAGAAAAATCTTTTTGAATTCCGAATCTTTCAGATAGTTTTGTAAAATTTCAAGTGCCTCCTTTTCCGCTTCTCGTTCTATTTTGCATACTATGCATTCTTTTGCTGCGGGAACAATTTTGTCTTTTTTTAAAAATTCGATTTCCGTTAAGAACAAATCTTCGTAAATAATGGAAGATGCAAGCGGTTTCCTAAACGAATAAAACATATAGGTATGGAAATTGCAAAAACCGTGAGTCGAGCGCAATTCTTTTCTGAAGCCTATGTCATTTACCTGTTCGGATAAGATATGTTCAAAATATCTTTCCCTGCGTTTTTTAATAATTGCACAGATAGGACATTCGCCGTTTTGCAGGGCATCCGTAAATTCGTAATACAGTATATGCTTTCCTTTCATAAAAGGAATTTTATAGCAGATGAGAAATTTTGCAAACAAAAATCGCTCCCCCTGAGAGGGAGCGAGCGGAATCAGATTAATTATTTTTTATTTGAGGAATGTATCTTTGAAATTTTGGAAAAGAAGTTTTGGAATTTCTGCCAAATCCAAGCCTATCGATATGCATTCCTTCACGATATCCTCGGCCATATCTTTAGCTGTTTTTATGGAGAGTTTCGCACCGCTCATAGCTCCTTTTATAAGGCCCTTTGAAACACCTGTTATTGCTTCTTTGTTTGCCTCTGTCTTTTCTTTTACGTCTTTAATTACACCAACTATTTCTTTCTGAATTTCTTCCTGTTTCTTGCCACCCTTTTCGAAAAAGTCTTTTGCAACTTTTTCAACCTCTTGTTCCACAATTTCTTCGACATTTTGCCCCGATTTTACTGCGGATAGCACAATTTCTTCGATTCTTGCAGTGAATTCTTTAGTCTCCATTTTACCACCTCCCGTTTAATTATATAATTTTTCAGAAATAGAAACAAATTTCCTAAAAATTGAATATAATAATAGTTCAGGAGGTGAAAGATGCTATACGATTACGATAAAAAGGATTTTAACGTAAAAAAAGATTTTATAAGCACGGAAAACGGAGTTTCCAAATATAGGGTGGAATACAAAAGTTTTGTTCAAACCCCGTATGAAGAATCAAATTCCGTAATCGGGTATTTGTTTGTTCCGGAAAAGCCGAAAACGAAAACGCCACTTGTTTTTTTACACGGAATGGGAGATAAAAACCTTGTTCCATTGATCTGGTATCCGAGAAAATTCGCTGAGAGCGGCATACCCTCCTTTCTAATGATTCTTCCTTTCCATTTCGAACGGACTCCGAAGGGAATGAAAAGCGGAAAAAAAGTTTTACTTGACGATATGCCGGAAACAATTCAGGATTTCAGGCAGTCTGTTATCGATGTAAGAACAAGTATGGACTTTCTCAAAAAAGAAGGGCTCTCTTCCGGGGAGTTTGCCCTTATGGGTGTGAGTTTCGGCGGAATGGTGGGGGCAATTGCGATGGGAGTTGACGATAGAATTAAAAAAGGAATTTTTGTTATTGCAGGCGGAAATTTCAGGTATATCACGTGGAAAAGTTTGGCAACGAGAGTTTTAAGAAAAAAATACGAAATGGAGAGCAACACCGATGTTTACGGATGTACGGAGGAGAAATGCGAAGAGATCCACAAAAATTATTTTGAATACATACACTCTTTGAAAACCCCCGAAGACCTTGATAGGGTTCCTTACGCAAAAGAGTGCTTTTTGTTTGACCCCCTAACTTTTGCGCATTTTATACGCGGAAGGAAAGTCGTTATGTATAGTGCATTGTTCGATGAGATTATTCCGAAAAAATCGGCAAATGAACTGTGGGAAGAAATGGGAAGACCGGAAAGGCATTGGCTTTTTGCAGACCACATTACCTCGATATTTTATAAAAAGTCGATTTTGGAGAGAGGGGTAAAATTGATTTTGGAAGAATGAAAAAAGGGCACTGCCCTTAAAATAGCCTTAGCATCACCATAATTTTAATAATTTGCTTTGCAACGAACATAGGCCCCTTGCAGCAAATTGCAAAATCGGTAAAAATTCAATGAACCCGCGCAGTTCTCTTGTTGCCGTTAAAACCCTTCTGAAACCCCCTTTCTGTATAAAAACGATGCGATTAAATATTCATCATGCTGGTACAGGGTTAGGAATAGCAAATACGAGATTCTTCGTCACTCACTTCGTTCGTTCCTCAAGAATGACCCCTACCTCTGTCACTCTGAAGTCTTCCCCCTTTTGTCACCCTTGAGCGTTTTTTGCGAAGGGTCTCAGGTAAAATACGAGATGCTGAAACAAGTTCAGCATGACTACTTGTTCGTCACCCTGAAATGTCTTTATTCAGGGTCTTAATTCGAGGGACACACAACAAAAACGAGATTCTTC
>JAGHAO010000028.1 GCA_021161495.1 Caldisericaceae bacterium
CAATAACACCGTTTTTTATAACAATCGTATCTCCGGAAAACCCGATAATACGTTTTACGTAAAGCTTTTCTTTTACAAAAGGCGGATATATAAGCACAACATCAAAACGTTTTGCAAACAGTTGTGGGAAGAAATAAAAAGCGTTGATTCGGTTAGCTAACGGGTTAATAGCGGGAAACATACTTGTCCCCGTTATGCCTTTTGATACAAAAAACGTTATTTGTATAAATCCCACTGTAAGGTATATCAATCCGAACAGTATTATCCCGTTTATATACGTAGCACCGATTTTATCGAGAAGGCCCATTTTACACCACCAAACGTGGATTGTGTAACGTGTGAAGCGGGCGGAAAAATAAGCGAAAGTAATAGATAAAATTAATGATATAATCCTATTAAACGAGTTATGTATGACTTTGAGGGTGTTAACAAAAATTACTTTTCTCTTCGTCGTGCAGTTTAATACAGGAGCGTTAACGTTTACGTTCATCTTATCATCTCCTTTCGATTACAAGTATAAATACGTTTTTGAAAAAAATCAATAGTTTTTGTCGATGAGGATACAAAAAAATGAAAAGTTAGGGATATAAGATAGGAGGGCAAAAATTATCCCCAGAGACCCGGAAGTTTTTTCCGGGTAGGGGAAATAGGAGGTAAAAAATGGGAATTAGTTGTAGTTGTGACGAATATTTCAGCACCATTTCGATTACTACTGAAATGGACGAAAGGGTTGTTATTGGTTTTGAACCGTCTAAGGGACGGTTCATAATCACCGGGAGTAATACTCCCGGCATGGAGTTCGAAGCGAACTCCATTGAAGAATTAGAGGACATTCTGTCCACATGGACAGAATTGTCCGGACAAGAAATTGAGGAGGTTCTTTGTTACCTCCTTGACTTCTTGCCAAAAATTGAGGTACTGCCTGATTTCAGGCAATACCTCAATTGGAGAAAAAAATTCTTTTCTCGGGCGTGGCGTCTTGCCCACCCGAGAGAAGCATAAAAACCGGGCGGCCCTCCTCCCGGTTTTTCTTTTTCAAATCAGAACAAAGATTCTTCTTCGTCTTTCCTTTTCTTTGTAATATTGAAAATAAAGAAGAAGCTCAAAATAAAAACCAAAGCGCCGATAACTCCGAGGAAGATATAGTTGCGCATATATCCGTGTGCAAGAGTAAGGGCTTTTCCCGTTAAACCTTTGCTTACAATGAGACTCGAAACGTTGTGGTACAAGTAGAACGCAATGCCCATTAATATAATTCCGACAGCATTTAAAACAATACCTAAATGTTTCATCTGTTCATCTCCTTTCTTGGATTTTGTTTAAGTATAAATACGTTTTTGAAAAAAATCAATACTTTTTGTCGATGAGGATACAAAAAAACATTAATATCGTTTTCTCGTACTTATAAATGAATTTTTTTTCTCTGTAGCTTTTAGCGTATCATCAACCTCTTTTATAATGTCTTCCTCATTCTTCGAAGGGAAAATTTCTTTAACTATCATATCTAAAAATGATATATTCGCTTCTGATACAGGATTTGCTATAATCTTTCTTGAATTGTCCACAATTTTGCGTGCAATTTCTTCGTTTCCTCCGGGAAGCGGCATAGTTTTAAATACAAACGGCGGGGTGATCCTGCCGTTGATAGGAATTCTTGCATATGCGTAATGTTTGCTTGTGCTTGTAAAGTCGGAAGCTCGTAAAAATTCTCTGTCAAACTCTTCTTCCATAATCGTACCGTCTATACCCGACGTCCTAAATACAAATAACGTATTTACACTTGTTAAAATAGCATCTCGAGTTTCATCTCCAACCTGCTTTAAGTTCTGGAAATTTATAAAAAGGTGGGCTCCGAATTTTCTGTCTTTGTTAAGGAGTTTGTTAATAATTGCTTGTGAAATCGTATCTGCTTCATCAATGAAAATATAGGTATCTATTCTATTTTCTTCGGTTTCTGATCGTCTTACAAGTTCGAAATGTACGTCTGATAAGAGAGAACTACTTATAAGGGTCTGCGCTTCTACTGATCCAATGCTTTCAGGTACGCGAATAATAATGATCTTCCCGGGTTTAAGAAATCTGCCCATTTTGAATTTCGGAAGGATTTGGCAGGAGACTTTGAGCATACGCGGAGGAATTGCATTTCGTATTTTGTTTGTTACTGCACTTAACGTGTCTGCCTTCTGCCTTGAATATCCGATGATAATTTCCGGAAATGTATGTTCCCAATATTCCTTCATTTCTTTACTGTAATGCGCGTAATCCGGTTTAGAGGCAGGGAATATGGTTCTTTTGATAATTTTTTCTCTTATTTTTTCATCAACCAGAAACTTAATTGCATCTCCCATAGTGAAAACGGGAGATCCAAAAAATGGCGAGGATTCTTTTCCTATGTAAACGGAAGACATAAAAAATCCAAACATTCTCGTCATAATATCCGCCGCTCTCGGCCCGAACGCATAGGCATCTTTTGAGTTGCCAAGTTGGGCTATTGATATTATCCGCATTACATCAACAAGTTGCCCTACGACAGGCGTAAGTTTATCAAAACGTTCCGGATCAAAATAAAACAACGCATCCGAATTTGAAACTTTTTGGTACTGAAAATTTGATTTTATATCTGTTGTATCCATCATATTGTACGAGAACGGATATTCCACATCGGCAGCATCAAGAAGAACAACATCTTTTATTCTATCTTCGGGTATATTTTTTATGAGGACCTTTGAGGCATCTCCGTGCGGATCATAAAAAATAAAAGTCGCGTTTGGCACGAGTTTTATTCCTTCTATGAAAGATTTTATTGCAACTGTTGATTTTCCGAATCCGGAATTCCCTATGGCAATACAATTCCTGTCAAGAATCTCTTTTGTAAGAGATACAGGATGTTCTCCGGAAGCCCCAACGGCATATCCTATGATATTGTTCCCTTCGGGAAGATCGAACGGAATTTCGAGAGTTTTAAAACCTGTATGTTGAAATGTGGGAATAGACGCTGCAATTGACGGCGGGTGAACGAGAGAAGCAAGTTCGGAATGTCCTAAAATGTTCGATCTTTTTTTAAAAAAACCGTTACGCGCAATTACGCTTTCTGTAATTTTTATTGCCTCATCTTTGCTTATCTTTATAGGAATAAGTTGATTCTGGTGCTTCATCACGCTGAACATTGCCTCTATATGCTGCTTATGTACCGCACTCTTCGCTCCCACTAAAAACGTAACGTCAAAAAGGGTTTGGTTTCTTTTGCGTTCTATATCATTTTCCACATTCATCTCACCACGAGAATATTTAAGGTTCAGGTTTGCATTAACCTCAGACGGTGTATTTACCACAAAATGCCCTTTTGCGGATTTCTTTTTAAGGGAGAGTGTTAGTTTATACATTTCTTTTTTAGCTTTTGCGCTTTTTCTTTCGGAAAGCCCTTTTATCCCTATCCACACGAATAGATTTCCTGCTATTTTTGAAATTTCGGAAGCGGTATTCAAAAGAGAACCTAACGGATCTATCTCTTCATACATATCCCGGTACATATTAAAGAGAGGGTAACCGAAATGAGTTTTTTGTATCATAATATAGAAAGAATCCATCGTTAACGGGTCGATCGGAGGGTATATCAATTCTTCTTCGAGCGAAACTTGTCTGTACATACTGAATGCCGGCACGATAATAGGAGTATCTTGCTCGTTAAAACCAACAAAAATTTGACATTTCCCTTTCTTAGCTTTAATGAGAAACACCCACGGGTTAATTGTATTGCTTGTCGCAATAACAGCCCGTTCTGTTAATGTCGGG
>JAGHAO010000043.1 GCA_021161495.1 Caldisericaceae bacterium
GCGTTTCTATTTTTATGGTCTTCGTATCTTCGAATGTGGGATTTAACCCGACGTTCGTTACGGATTTGTAAATTTTTCCGGAAACTTCTGCATATGTAACGTAAACCCCCTTTTTAGGAAGCACTTTATATCCGTTGTTATACGATACGTTCGCCGTTGGAAAGCCTAAAAGCCTTCCTATCCCCTTCCCCTGTACGATTTTACCGCTAACAAAGAACGGATACCCCAAAAGAGTGTTTGCTTTTTCCATTTCTCCTTTTTCTATAAGTAAGTGGATTGCCGAACTGCTTACTTTAACACCGCTTACGGAAACGAGAGGCACCGCTTTTACCAGAATATCGCTTTTATCTCCAAGTCTCCTGAGGGTTTCGACATTCCCAGTTCTTCCTATTCCGAACCTGAAATTTTCTCCCACGATAACCGCTCTTGCATTCATTCTCGCAACAATTTCCGTTCCGAAAAACTCTTCCGGCGTCATCCTCATAAACTTCTTGTCAAGTTCCGCAATAAATACGTTTGAAACCCCGAACTTTTCAAGCAAATACAAACGTTCCGGAAGAAGAGTAAGGTATTTCCTTTTCGTCTCTTTTATCGGGTGGCTGAAAAAGGTGTAAACCACAGGGACGAGGTTTTCGCTCTTTGCAACTGAAAACATCTCTTTTAGCAACACCCTATGCCCCATGTGAACGCCGTCAAACATACCGATTGCAACAGCAGTCCTTTCCGAAATCTTTTCATTTTTATCGTAAATCTTCATTTAGCACCTTCTCCGGGTGGATTTTCCCTTCTTTCACTCTCCCCATTCCCAAGAATTTTCCGTTTTCGTCAAACACTTTTACAAAATTTGTTTCCAAGTCAATTCCGTTCAGGAAGTTCCGAGGATTTTTCAGAACAAGAGAAGGGTAGAAAATTGCGTTCCCTATTTCGACAAATCCCCTGCTTTCGCCTTTTTTGAGTTTTGTAAGCGTCGTTGCATCCTTAACGGAGAAATTCCCGATTTTCGTCCGTGCAATCGCCCCGAGTGTCGCCGCACTTCCACATGCTTTTCCGATGTCTCTTGCAAGCGAGCGCATATATGTGCCTTTGGAACAACTCACTCTCAAATCGAGGTTTCCGTTTTCGTAGTTTATGACTTCGATGCCGTAGATTTCCACTTCGAATTTTCTCTTCGGGACTGCCTTCCTTTTGCGGGCAAGTTCGTAAAAAGGAACGCCATTTATCTTTTTTGCCGAAAAAGCGGGTGCTTCCTGTTCGAATTTCCCGATAAATTTTTTCAGTGCGGATTCTATTTCGGAGATTTCTGGAATTTTATCCGAATACCTCAAAACGTTTCCGCCTATATCGTCCGTATCGGTTTCTTTTCCAAAAATTATTCTTATAACGTATTCCTTTCTGTCCGTGTTTATAAATTGTATGAATTTCGTGGCGTTATTCAGTGCAATTACCATAAGCCCCGTTGCAATCGGGTCGAGCGTGCCCGTGTGCCCCGCCTTTCGGGCTTTCAAAATCTTCTTTACGAGGTTTGTGAATTTGGACGAAGTGATTCCGTAAGGTTTAGAGATCAGTAAAATATGACTTCGGTATTCTACCATTTTTTATCTGAACCCCTTCAAGGGAGAGGAGTTTTCCTTTCGTTTTTACGCCCCCGCCGAATCCTCCTATCGTTCCGTCAGATCTAACGACTCTGTGGCAAGGAATAATAATAGGCAACGGATTTTTTTTCATTGCATAGCCTATGAAACGCGCATACTTTTTCGTCCCGAAGATCGCTTCGGAAAGCCCGCCGTAAGAAATGACCCGCCCGAAAGGAATCTCGGCAGTTTTTCTATATACAAGGGCAAGATTCGAATTTACATCGAGCACATATTTCAACGCACCTTGCCCATTTTTCCAATAACTCTTCAATTCGTTCTCAAATAATTTATTGCTTTTCGAACATCTCTCCACAAAATCTATTTTTAAAATAACGCCGTTTTCGATATAAACTTCGAGAGGAATTCCGAAAAGATTTACGCACACCATTTATTCACCGTTTTTCTCCGTTATCTCTATATTTATAACCTCCGGCTCCACCGTTGCAATCACGGTATTTTCAGGAAGGCCCTTTACCCTTATAGGGACAGTGTACGTCCCGGGAGAAAACGAAGATACGTCTACCATCGCCGTTATTGATTCGGAAGAAATGTCTTTCAGGTTTTCGGAGAAACCCTTTAATATTACTTTGACAGATTTGGTACTTACCTTCACATCGTATTTAACCGCATCGTAATTAACAGAAACCGGGACGGTGAGGACAACGGAGCGAAGAGGTTCGATGCCGATATTTACAGTACACAAGTTTCCGTCCGTAATCTTAACGCCTTCCGGAAGGGAGAAATTCGCCGTGAACTTCTTACTTGCCGTAAGCCCGGTAATGTCTATCGGTGTCGTATTCACGAAATCCATATCGTTTATTTGAGAGAGTTTTCCTTTCACTGTCACAACCGCAGGATCCACGCTTACTGATTTTACGCCGAAGCCCTGAAACGGTGTCCCGTTGATTTTCGGGACGACCGGAACCGTTTTCGATACAAGCGGATTTTTCGCAAGTATTTTTACCACACAACTCGAAGGATTTACCTGAATATCCACCACATTTGCATTTTGTTCCGTTTTCAGTTGAACAGGAATAATCAAAGTCGTATCGGAGCTTATACCTGTGAGATCCACCGTAGCAATTGCGGATTTCACGAGTTTCAATTTGCTGGAAGGTCCTGTTATTCGAACTTGGTCCGGCGTTACGATGGGTTCTGCAGGCATAAAGTTTTTACTCGGAGTCCCCGTGAATTTTACTATGATTGGTAAACTTACCGATGTTATCTTTTCAAGGCTTATTTTCACTTTATCCGGAGAAACTTTTTTCACTTTTATCGAAGATGTCGGAGGCTTAACCTCAACCGGGACGTAAAATTCACCTTCTTCTTTTCCTGCGAGATTTACAAGCGCCGTAAAATCGTTCGATTTTACTCCCAAAATTACTTTGCTCGAACCTTCCGCGGTAACATTCACAAAGCCCGGGTTGTTCACTATAAACACACCGCTTTCAAGATTTATCGGTGTAATTTGAACCTTAAAGGTTCTTGTAACAATCGGTCCCTGAACCCCAATTACATAATACCAGAGGAGGATTGCAAAAACAACGGAAAGAACTCTTATGTCCAAAAACTTTGCAAAAAATTTCCTCATTTTTTCTTCTCCTCTTTCTTTCCGAGATTCGGTTTCGCCATAATGAGAAGCAAACC
>JAGHAO010000101.1 GCA_021161495.1 Caldisericaceae bacterium
GAATAACACCCGAAAGCAAGATACAAACATTCATAAACGTAATAAACCTGTAATAACTAAATAAAGGGAGTGCTGCAAGAACAAGTATTAAAAGAACCTCCCATAGAGAGAATGTAATCGTTTTTTTATGCCGGAAAAGAAAAAACAGAGTAAAAACAAACGTTAAAAAAGCGACTATAATAAACAAAAACTGCCCCGTTAAATCAAATACCGAGTTATACAGCGCAAGAAAACCTATGTTTACAATAACTAACGCCAAGATTAATTTTTTAAGCACCTCATCACCTCATAGAATTATAGCAAGGAAAACTATTTGATAAAAATAATATTGTATTATGATAAATAGGAAAGGAGAGTGGCGTATGGACATAAAAGATATAAGAAAATTTTTAGAAAATGCCAATGAAGATCTTGTCGAAATGGGAAAACGTGTTGCAACCGCCTACTGGAATCTTGCAACTACGGGAAAAAGGGAATATGGCGAAGAGGTCGAAAAAGCGGAAATTGAAATGAGAACGTATCTTTCCGACAAGGAAAAATTCTCATTAGTTAAAAACGCACTAAACGAAGAAGGCTTAAACGAAACGGAAAAAAGGGAAATCAAAGTTCTTTACGACGAAATGGTTCCCAACCAGCTTCCGAAAGAACGTATTAAAGCAACCGTCAAAAAAGAAGTGGAAATGGAGTCTATTTTTGCAAACTTCAGGGCAAAAATAGACGGCAAAGAGGTTTCAAACAACGAAATTGACGAGATCCTGAAAAACAGCAACGATGTCAGCCTCAGAAAAAAGGCATGGATCGCAGGAAAAGAAATCGGAAAAGAGATTGCACCGAGACTTATAGAACTTGTAAAGATAAGAAACGAAAATGCAAAATACCTCGGGTATCCGAACTACTACGATATGATGATGGAGCTCCAAGAATTATCCACCGAACAGATCCACGAGATGTTCCATACATTCAAATCTCAAACCGACGACCTGTTTGTGGAGATAAAAGAAGAAATTGACTCCGTACTTGCGAAAAGATTTGGCATATCCAAAAAAGAACTTATGCCGTGGCATTATGCGGATTTATGGTTTCAGGAAGTTCCCCAGATAGATAGCTACGACTATGATAGATTACTGGAAAATAAAGATTTGGTAGATCTTACCGTCAAGACATACGATTCTATCGGATTGGACATTAGAGACATCATAGAACGCTCGGATCTTTTCGAACGCAAAGGCAAAAACCAACATGCATTTACAATCACGATCGATAAAAAGGCAAAAGATGTGCGAGTCCTTGCGAATGTAAGGGCAAACGTAAGATGGGCGGAAACAATGTTGCATGAATTCGGGCACGCTTCCTACGACAAATACATTGACAAAAACCTGCCTTTGATACTTCAGGAACCCGCACACATATTCACAACCGAAGCAGTGGCAATGTTCTTCGGAAGAAGGGCACGTGACGGAGAATGGTACAAAAAGATAGTGGGAGTAGACAATAAGACATACGAAGAAATTACACCAAGACTCAAAAAAGTGCTCAATACCCAACTTGCAATTACGGCACGCTGGGTTATGGCGTTTGTGTTCTTCGAAAAAGAACTGTACAGATCACCAGACGGAGATCTCAATAATTTATGGTATGATACTGTTCACGAACTTCAATATCTTAATATTCCGGAAGAAAGAAGAAATTATCCGGATTGGGCTGCAAAAATTCATTTCGGGACAGCTCCGGTATATTACCACAACTACCTTCTCGGAGAAATGATGGCGTCTCAAATGAGAGATTATATCAAGAACAATATCTCCGAAGAAATACTTAATCCGAAAACAGGAGAATTTTTCGTAGAGAAAATATTCAAGCCCGGGGCACTTTACAGGTGGGACGATCTTCTTACAAAAGCTACGGGAGAAACACTGAACCCCGTACATATGGCAAAACAAATAAGCGAAAAATAATCAAAAAGCCCCCTGAATTCAGGGGGCTTCAAAAATTCACAAACTACACTTCTAACTAATCGCCAAATCCTGCAAGTTCGCCTTTGATTGTAATTCTGCCTTCAATCTTCGGAGAAATCGGTGTATGGGCCTTTATGTACTTGTATAAAGCGTCAGTCAAATACACATACGTAAAGTTCTTTGCGGAATCAGGAAGATTTCCAAGCGTTACGTATCCGTCACCGCCGTGAGCGATATAGTCATTAACAGCAATAGTATATGTTTTATCGGGATCAAGAGGTTCACCGTTTATCGTCACCGAGACGACTCTTTCACCGGGGACAACAATCTTGGAATTTGTTTTGTCAAGTTGCTGAGGTGTCTTGTCTACATCAATAACTTCTTCAATTCCTGATACTTGAAGGAATGCACCGGTATCTATTGTTTTAGGGTCTCTCGGGTCATTCTTTGCGCGAAGTGCCGCAGCACCCCTTTCGAGAACTTCTTTGAACTGCTTGCCTGTAAGCTGTACTACAACAATGGAGTTTCCGAACGGGTGCATCTGAGTAAGTGTTGCAGTGGTGATTTCGCCTTTAGGATATATTTTGTCTCCTCTGATTCCACCGCCATTCGTTACAGCAATCTTCGTTCCAACCGCATAATTCATCGCATCGGTAAACAAATTGCCAATTGCCGCTTCTTGCGTTCTCACTACACTCTTCCTTGCATCAAGGTCGACAAGGGTTTCTCCCACCTTTTCAGGAGGTGGCATTTTCGCTTCGAAATATTCAACTAATTTCTGAGTGAACGGATCGCTTGGCACACTACTATCAAGCAAATGAAGTGTCCAATTGTATTTCTCTATTTTGCCCCACCTTGATACATAGAATGTCAATTCACCCAAATAAGCGGCTTTTGCACCATCTTGAACGATTATTGTTTGACCGCCATCGGGATTCTTTACAACTATAGGGGTAGTAATTAAAGTATGAGAATGTCCTCCGACGATAATATCGATACCATTCACCTTCGATGCCAAATCTTTATCCGCATCCACACCTATGTGTGTCACCGCAATAATTATATCGGCGCCTTCACCTTTCAGTTTTTTAACTTCTTCGTTTGCAACGGAAACAAGATCCGGATTTACCTTAACATTCTTACCAAGATTAGTAAGTATGTTTACATTAGGAGTGATAAGCCCGAATATTCCGAGTTTAACATTACCTACAATCTTGATTATATCCGGTTGGATTTTCCCTTTCAATGCAGGTTCGTTAGACACATCCAAATTTGCACAGATCATGGGCACAGTAGAATAATCAAGTGCTTTGCCGAGAGTTTCGGGACCCAAATCAAATTCATGGTTGCCCGGTTCCCACGCATCTGCAATCTGATCCCACATAAATGTGGTAGGGATCCCTCCAAACGCTCTAAACACAGGGCCTATAAAATCATCCCCTGAGGTGAAAAACAGCGTGCTCGCATTGCCATTTTTCCTCTTTAGCTCTTTGACAAGCCCGACAAGACGTGCAGAACCTCCTACTTCCACCTTTGTTTTTACACCATTAATATAAACCTTTGTTTTAAAAGGTGTGATCTGGCTCTGGAAATCTGAAGTGGTAAGAATAGTAATTCTCTGCGGCGGAAGCCTGAAACCATTTACTACCACAAATGAACCGATTAGCGCCACCATAACGGTAAGCACTACCAACAATTTGATACTTTTTCTCATAAAAAGTACCCTCCTTTCTTATAATGATTTTTAATATTTTACATCAGTTTTGAATTTTCGCAAAATTTGAAATTCTGTCACGTGTGTGTTTGCAAAATTTGATTTTTGTATAGAATATAGCGGCATAAATCTACTACATAATATGGAGGTAGCGTATGAAAAGTCTGTTTGAAGACGCATTACGGCGCGTTGACGAAGCAGCCGAGAGACTGAACCTCGACAGAAATATCTACAAGATCCTCAGGAAACCGAAGAAGCAAGTCATCGTTTCTATTCCGGTAGAAATGGACAACGGTTCCATAGAGGTATTCGAAGGCTACAGAGTGCATTACAACGTAGCAATGGGCCCCGGCAAAGGTGGGATAAGATTTCATCCGAATGTAACACTTGATGAAGTAAAAACCCTTGCTATGTGGATGACATGGAAATGTGCGGTTGTAAACATTCCTTTCGGAGGAGCAAAAGGTGGCATAGCAGTTGACCCTAAAAAACTATCCGTAAAAGAACTGGAAAGGCTTACACGAAGGTACACAGCGGAGATAATCGATCTCATAGGGCCGGAAATTGATGTGCCTGCCCCAGATGTAAACACAAATTCCCAAATAATGGCGTGGATCGTGGATACATACAGTA
>JAGHAO010000079.1 GCA_021161495.1 Caldisericaceae bacterium
ACGGATTTAAATCAAACTTGTATTTATTCGAAATCTCAAGAATCTTGGAAGCAACCTCCTGTTTTTTGATAAAGAAACTTTGCTCCTTTAAACCAAGTATAACATTTTCAAGAACCGTTAATGTATCAACAAGCATAAAATGCTGGTGAATCATACCAATCCCATACCGCATAGAGTCAAAAGGAGATCTGATACGTACCAACTTTCCGTTTATGTATATTTCACCTTCATTAGGATGATAAATTCCGTCCAAAATATTCATTAACGTGGATTTTCCCGCTCCGTTCTCTCCGAGTAAGGTGTGAATCTCTCCCTTTCTAAGGTTAAAATTTATGTGATCATTCGCAAGAACTCCGGGAAACCTCTTGGTTATATTTTTTGTTTGTAAAATGATTTCTTCTCCCATCTTCTCCTCCGCTTATGAAAATGCCCCGAGCACCATAAGAGCGCTCAGGGCTTTCCTATCCCTTAAATCTTCTCTAAGATCCGCTCTTGGGAATCGTACCTACAACTCCTTTAACAAACCATTGAAGTTCGAGTTTATCCGCATCGGAAAGTTCCTGCCCTTCGGGGACTTTGAGATTTCCTTCCTGATCGTAAATCGGACCTGCAAATACTTTAAATTTCCCGTCTTTTATCTCTTGCTTTCTCTTGAGGACATAATCTTTGACGTTTTGAGGAACCATTGGCCCGAACGGAGCAAGATCAACTATACCTTCATCCATTCCTCCCCAATACTGGGTGGGTTTCCATGTTCCATTTTCTACCTCTTTTAGGCACTTAGTATAAAAGACACCCCAATGCCAAATCCTCGACGTAAGAACCGCTTTAGGGGCAAATTTTGCCATATCCTTATCATAACCTATTCCATAGACACCTTCTTCCTGAGCCTCTTTAAGAGATGCGGGGGAATCCATACCGCTTACGATTATATCGGCACCGTTAGCAATAAACGTTTTTGCCGCATTTGCTTCCTTTGTGGGATCAAACCACGTATTAAGCCACACAACGTGAACTTCGGCCTTGGGATTAACCTCTCTTACTCCGATAGTAAAGGAGTCAATTTCCCTTACTACTTCCGGAGTGGAGAACGGGGCGACAAATCCAATGTAGTTTGTTTTTGTCATCATTCCGGCAACAAGTCCCGAAAGATAGTCGGGCTGATACATTCTGCCGAAATACGTACCCATATTTTCGGTGGTTTTGTAACCGGAACAGTGTTCGAAGATAACATCGGGATAGTCCTTCGAAACATTAACCATCGGATTCATAAATCCGAAGCTTGTCCCGAATATTACTTTATAGCCCTGGCTGCAATAATCTCTCAAAACTTTTTCCGCAGGCGCACCTTCAGGCACACTTTCGGAATAAGCTATTTCAACATTCGGGTCATGATCTTTCAAATACATCAAGCCTTCGTAATGTGCCTGAGACCAGCCACCGTCATTTTTAGGACCTACGAGAATCATTGCGACTTTAACTTTTTCTTTGGGTTTCTGTGCGTTTCCCCCTTCATTGTTGTTATTCGCTTTCGGCGCACAGCCCACAAACACTGTTGCAACTAAGAAAAGAACTAATAAGACTGCTAAAATTCTGTACTTTCTCATCTTTAATACCTCCTCCTTCGTTTTGGATTTTTTTCTCTTTTCCTTTTCATACTTTTTTGCTTCTTACCACCTCCCCATAAACAAATTATAACGTTAAAATTTCAAATGTAAAGAGCCCCCCACCGGGGCGGAGGCTCCTTGAAACAAATTTCATACAAAAGCAAATAAAGTATGTTTACGGATAAATGTGCGTTCCCGTTTCACCTTTAAGCGCCTTTTCAAGAGATTCAGGATTAGTAATAACCGCTTCCTTTCCCCCTGCTTCAAGGAAACGAATTACCGCTTGAATCTTAGGGAGCATACTACCTTTTGCAAAATGCCCTTCTTCAATGTATTTCTTTGCTTCTGCGACAGTTATTTTATCGAGCGCTTTCTGATTGGGTTTGTTAAAATTAAGGTAAACCTTTTCAACGGCAGTGGAAATGATAAATATATCCGCTTTGATATTTATGGCAAGAAGGCTCGAAGCGTTATCCTTGTCGATAACGGCATCAATTCCTTCCAATTCTCCTTTTTCATTTCTGATAACAGGGATTCCTCCGCCGCCTACCCCGACGACGCTGAATCCGCTTTTAACGAGCAGTTCAATTGCTTCTTGTTCAACTATTTCTTTGGGCATAGGAGAAGGGACAACTCTTCTGTAACCTCTCCCGGCATCATTAATTATCACCCAATCCGGATGTTCCTTTTGGAGTTTTTCCGCCTCTTCTTTCGTATAAAAAGTTCCGATTGGTTTAGACGGGTTTTTGAATGCCGGATCATTTTTATCCACAACCACTTGAGTTACAACAGTAGCGGCTTTCTTTTTAATGTTCCTTCTCAGAAATTCGTTGTCCAATGCTTGCTGAATCTGATACCCGATTGAACCTTGTGTGTCCGCTCCGCAGTTTACCAAAGGAACAGGATGGATTCCCTCAACTTTCTGCGCAATTTCCGAACGCCTTAAAATAAAACCGACTTGCGGGCCGTTGCCGTGTGTTACAACCACGTCAAAACCCTGCTCCACCATACCTACAATATGTTTCGCAGTCTCACAAACGGCCTTGTATTGATCTTCAACCGTTTCATGTTGTTTGTCTTTAATCAGAGAATTACCTCCGATTGCAAGTACAGCTAATTTTCCCACAACTCACCTCCGTATTTTTTAGTCCATTTTAGCATCTTCAATTTATTAATGCAAGTTTATATCTAACGAATCGTTAAGGCAAGCACTGCCTTTACCGTATGAAGCCTATTTTCCGCTTCATCGTAAATCACGGATTGAGGGCCGTCTATTACTTCGTTTGTTACTTCCGCACCTCTGTCAGCAGGCAAACAATGCATATAAATCGCATTCTTCTTTGCAAGTTTCATCCTGCGTTCATCGGCAATCCAGTCCTTGTATTTATCCGCAATTTTTTTCATTTCATCGAAGTTGTTCTCCGCATAGTAATACGCACCCCAGGATTTAGGATAAACAATATCTGCATCCTTGAATGCCTCGTCCATATCATTGACTACTTCGAATTTTACACCCGCTTCCTTTGCATTCCTCTCGGCAATTTCCATTGCTTTCGGGCTCAAAACAAACTCTTTAGGCATTGCAAGCGTGACATTTAATCCGAAGCGAGGCATCATCATAATAAGCCCTTGAGGAACAGCAGGCGGTTTTGCATGAGATTTTGCGTATGCCCAGGAAATCACGAATTTCCTGCCCTTAATATCGTTGTTGAATTTCTCTTTTATCGTCATTATATCGGCGAGCATCTGCATAGGGTGATCCCAATCGGATTCAAGGTTAATCACAGGAACATCCGCCCATTTTGCAACGTCTTCCATATATTTTTGCCCTACACCGAGATATATGTCGTCCCTTATTGCAATGCCGTCCCCGTATCTTGAGAAGATTATACCAATTTCTTTTGCCGTATCTCCGTGCGACATCTGAGTTGCTTCTGCAGGAAGATAAGTTGCATGCCCTCCGAGTTGAATCATTGCGGTTTCGGTTGAATTTCTCGTTCTTGTGGATTTATCTTTAAAGATCATAAATAATTCTCTTCCGCGCAAGATATGGTCGTGCGGAACTCTAAGCGCTCTTTCCTGCTTAAATTTGAAAGAAAGGTCAAGCACTTGCTCTAACTCTTCCAATGTCCAGTCGTTTGTCGAAAGAAAATCTCTGCCCTTCAATTTTGTATTCATAATTTCCTCCTAATTTTATTTTTCGATTTTTTCTTTAAGATAGTAAGGGAATGTCGCGTAGAAGACTGCCGCCTTTGTAAGATCGGAAACCCTTACATATTCATCAACTGCATGCGCAAGCCATTCGTCGCCGGGGCCGAAACCAATTGAAGGGATATGGAATCTTCCCATAGTGGTGACACCATTGGTGGAGAAAATCCAACGCGAAACTTTTACGTCCTCTCCGGGCCTTGCAACCTTTGCCGCTTCAAAACCGGCTTTTACAAGCGGATGGTCTTCCTCTAACACCCAGGTTGGGAAATACTTTTCCTGAGAAATTTTTCTCCCTTTCCAGGATACGCCTTCAAACGTAAGAACTTTGATGTCCGTCTTGTCCGGATCAACAAATGCTGTTTTGAACTCCGCGATTGCGCTTTCTTTTGTCTCTCCGATCGTAAGCCTTCTGTCAATGTAAATTGTGCTTTCATAAGGAACGGAATTGATTGAAGGCGATTTGGATTCGATAATGGAAACCACTGCGGTTCCTTTTCCCAAGAACGGGTCTTCTTTGAATGTCTCGGTGAGTTTTTCTATGTTTACAACAGTTTTTGCCATTCTGTAAATTGCATTATCTCCCCTGTTCGGATGTGCGGCATGTGCGGATTTTCCTTTGGTTGTAATCGAAACTTCGACTCTTCCCCTGTGCCCCCTGTAAACATCAAGGCTTGTAGGTTCGCAAAGAACAACAAAATCAGGCTTTACAACTTCGTTTATCAAATATCCGATTGTTAAGCCGTCGCACACCTCTTCCTGAACGGTTCCGGAAATATAAAGGGAAATATCTTCGGGAATCCCGACTTCTTTAAGGATTTTCGCACCGTAAATCATAGAGGCCATTGCCGCTTTTTCGTCGGTGCTTCCCCTTCCGTAAAGTTTTCCGTCAACAATTTCTCCGCCAAAGGGATCGTAATGCCAATTTTCCCTGTCTTCCGCCTCAACCGTATCAATATGTGCATCGTAAAGAACCTTTGTTTTTCCGTTTCCCACTCTCCCGATTATATTTCCCGTATTATCGATGATTACTTCGTCAAAACCCAATTCTTCCATTTTACTTTTAAGGAGTTTCACTAAATTCTCTTCCTGGCCGGAGTAAGATTTTGTCCTGACAATTTCCTGAGCAAATTTTATAATGTCGTCTTCATACTTCTTAACAAGATCTTTAATTTTTTGTTCCCTGTCATTCATACCAACCTCCCGTTAAAATTTGAAATTTAGTTCTCATTATAATCAAGTTTTTTTGTTTTGAAACAGACTTATAAATCAAATTTAAAAACATCACCCACACCGGTAAAAATAGCTTTTTCCCCGAAAGCCTCCCTTATGCGAACACCGGCGTTGAAACCCGTGCAATGTGAAATTGTAACGAATTCAGGCTTCGAATCATAAAGCGTTTCCACGGTTTTTTCTATGCGTCTTTCAGAGGCGTTTTTAAGGTGCATTCCTCCCAGTATCCCATAGAGTCTTCGTTCACCGGTTATTTTCATCCCGTAGTTAACAATATTTATAATGCCTGAATGAGCACACCCTGTAAGCACAAGCAATCCTTTTTTTGTTTTTACATACAGAGAAGCATCGTCTGCAAACGGATCCTTTTTAAGCACGCCGTCTTCTTCCCTGAAATACTGAGTTTCCCCAAGCTCCCACCGGTTTTCTTTGGGAATTTCTCCGGAAAAAACAATGTATTTATCAACGTTCAACGGCTCTTTTGAGAAAGTTTTCTTATCAAAATCGGAGAGATCGATTTTCAAACCGATATTTCTCTTTCCCATTTCCGAAACCTTGAACTTCGGAAATCTGATATCGGGATGAGCGATAATCTCCGGAAAAATGCCCTCTTCGTTAAAAAAACGGAGTCCGCCCGTATGGTCGTCATGGCCATGGCTTAAAATAACTTTATTTATACTTGATAAATTTGTTCCTATGAGTTCCAAATTATGCTTTAACGCATAACCTTGACCGGTGTCGAATAGTATTTTTTCTTCCTCGGTTTCAATCAAAACGGAAAATCCGTGTTCCGCAAGGAAGTCTCTTTTAGAGACGTAATTATCAACAATAACGGTGATTTTCACAATTTACTCCTTACAATTTTTCCGTATCCTTTTTCACCGGTAATTCCTTTTTCTTCGTCGAATACAACTTCTCCCCTGACGATCGTTTTTATCACCTTGCCTTTCAATTTCTTCCCGTTAAGGGGAGAATATTTCCCTTTGCTCTCAAGTTTACTCGCATCAACGGTCCATTCCTTATTTATATCAACAACAGTAAAATCCGCATCGGTCCCTATGAAAAGAGAGCCTTTATCGGGATAAAGCCCGTATCTCTTTGCCGCATTTTCAGAAAGCAGTTTTTGAATTTGCTCCAATGTCAACCTTCCCGTATGATATCCGAACGTTAATATTTCGGATGCGAGAAGTTGAGTTCCGGGGATTCCGGCATAGCTATCCCATATGCTATCCTTGGATTTTTCCTCGGGGAAAACACCCGCCGCATGATCCGTTGCAATGAAATCTATCCATCCGTTTTGCACGCCTTCCCAAAGGGCGAGTCTGTCTTCTTCTCTTCTTACCGGGGGTGCGGTTTTTAAAATAGGACCGATTTTTTTCAAATCGTCCACCGTGAATAACAGGTATTGAGGGCAAGTTTCCGTTGTGATATCAATTCCGTGCTCTTTGCCCCATCTCACCGCATTAAGCCCCTCCTTTGACGAAAGATGAACTATGTGAAGTTTGTTCCCCACTTTATCCGCAATTCCCAAAACAGACCAGATCGCTTTTGCCTCGGCTTCGTAAACCCTCCCTTCAAACCAACTTTCCGGATCCTTTCTTCCGGAATCCTTCAAAAGATTCGAATAAAAATCGACAAGATAAAAATCTTCCGCATGAACTCCGCACACAAGGTTAAGTTCCTTCAAAAATTCAAACGCCTTGTGCATTTGGGGAACAGGCATCCGGGGGTAAAGTTCCATTCCCGAAATCGTATAGAATTTAACTCCCACTATTCCTCTTTCTTTCAATTCCTTTAATGTTGTCTTATACTCTCCGCTATCCACCTGAGAAGGAGTAACTCCGCCCCAGAATGCAAAATCCACATATGCCTTTTTCTCCACAACGGAGAGTTTATAGCCAAAATTCTCTCCGTTTATAACAGGCGGTATGGAGGTGCAAGGCATATCAATGATCGTTGTTATTCCGCCCACTGCGGCACTTCTTGTTCCGGTTTCAAAATCTTCCCTTTGAGTAAATCCCGGATCGTCGAAATGAACGTGCGGATCGATAAACCCCGAAAAAATTATTCCGCATTTCGCATCGATTTCCTCGTCCGTTTCAAAGGATGAATCGTCGCCGGGCATTACGTATTTTATTTTTCCGTTTTCAACGTAAATTGTTACTTTTTCAAGTTCATTGCCATTTTTTACGATGAAACCGTTTTTGATTTTTTTCATTTTTATTCCTCCTTAAACAGAGAAACAAAGTCGAATTTATCCACATCGACAAGTCCTTTGTCGGTGAGTTTCAATTTCGGAATCACAGGAAGAGACATAAAAGCAAGTGTCATAAACGGATCGGATACGGAAAGCCCGTTCTCCTCTTTTGCAATTTTATGAAGACTCAAAAGTGTTTCTGCAGTCTCGGTAATCGGTTTATTTGTCATAAGCCCACCGTAAGGAAGAGGAAGAGAACCTAAAATCTTTCCTTCTTTCGCGATTGCAACCCCACCCCCCATCGCCTCTATCTGAGCGACCGCAAGCAGCATATCCCTGTCATTTTCACCTGCGACAATAATATTATGGGAGTCGTGCGCCACAGAAGTTGCGAACGCGCCTTTTTTCAACCCGAGCCCGTGAATAAAACCGAGCCCCACGTTTCCGGTCGCCTTATGACGCTCTATAACGGCAATTTTAATAATATCCCTTTCCGTATCGGAAACAACTTTTCCATCTTTCACTTTCGGCTCGAATATCATTTCATCCGTGAGAATCGTATCCGGATGAATCCCTATGACGCGAATCTTTTTGCCTTCATCCTTTATTTCCAACTTTTCAAATGTAACAGGTTTTATATTTATCGTATTTTTAACGGCGTCATCGTGAAGTTCACGCTTAAACTCAAAGAGCGCTTTGCCGTTCTCTGCAACGAGTTTGCCATTCTTAAACACTTTTTCTATTTTTAAGATGTCCTTGAATATAACAATATCCGCATCATATCCTGGTGCGATTCCACCTTTTCTCCTAAATCCGAAGAAATTTGCCGAATTTAACGTGGCGAGCCTTACCGCAAGCGGAAGAGGTATGCCGTTTTTAATAAGCAGGTGGATTGCAAAATTTACGTGCCCTTCATAGACTAAATCTTCGGGGTGTTTGTCATCCGTGCAAAGCATAATTCTGTGTTTGGTACGCTCGTTTATTATGGGAAGAAGCCTCAATACATCCCTTGTAAGGGAACCTTCCCTCATCATAATCCACATACCTTTGGAAAGTTTTTCCTCCGCTTCCTTCGGAACGGTGCATTCATGATCAGCCATAACACCTGCAGACAAGTATGCATTCAAGTTATGTCCGGAAAGCCCCGGCGCATGTCCGTCAATTATCCTGTCCCTGAATTTTGCCACCTTGTCAATCACTTCGGGAACTTTTGCAAGAAGCCCGGGATAATTCATAAGTTCGGCAAGCCCTAAAACGCGCGGATGGTTTTTAAATATGGCAAGGTCTTCCGCATACAGGTGGGCACCGGAAGTTTCGAGAGGCGTTGAAGGCACACAACTCGAAAGCATAAAATAAATGTCAATCGGCAAACCCTCCGATGAATTTATCATAAACTGAATCCCGGGAATGCCTGCAACATTTGCAATTTCATGCGGGTCAACCACGGCAGTTGTCGTCCCGAGAGGAAGAACTGCCTGAGCAAACACGGGGGGAATAGACATTGTGCTTTCTATGTGCATATGCGCATCCGTAAAACCCGGGGCAACATACGAGCCTTGTACGTCTATGACTTTTTCCGCATTATCGTATTTCCCGATTCCCACAACAATGCCCTTGTGGATCAAAACATCCGCATCTTCCACTGACTCGTTAAAAACATTTATAACTTTCCCATTCTTAATGAGAAGGTCGGCTTTTTTGCTTCCTCTTGCAACATCAATTATTTCTTCCAAATCTTTTCTCGTAAAATCAGTCATTTTGCATCTTCTCCCAGAATTTTTTCGCAACCTCTTTTGCTTTTGCCATTACCGCTTCCTCGTCTATCTCAGTGAGTTTATGATCTTTCATAAGAACTTTTCCGTTTACGATAGTGGTGTTCACCACATTGTCGCGCATTCCGAAAATCAAATGATAAAAAGCGTTCCCTTCGTTAAACGGTGTGGGAGGGAAGTAATCGAGAATCACGATATCGGCATAGGCGCCTTCCTCTATTACTCCGACCGGTTTATCAAAGAACTTTGCAAAAATTTTCCTGTTGTTTTCAAAAAGCATCTTCTGCGACTCCGCTCCTCCGACACGAGGATCCTTGTAATGCAGTTTGGGAAGAATGTATGCAACTTTTACGGATTCGAACATTGAGGGCGTATAACCGTCTGTTCCTATACCCGTAAGTATTCCTCTTTTGAAGAATTCTAAAATCGGCGCGACACCCACTGCGTTATTCATATTCGACTCGGGATTATGGACAACCATAGTATTCGTTTCTCTTAAAATGTCTATTTCTTTCTCGTTTATATGTATACAGTGGATTGCAAGTGTTTTGTCTCCGAGTATCCCGAATTTTTGCAATCTCTCAACAACCCTTGCACCGCTCTTTTTCAGAGAATCCTCCACATCTTCTTCGCCCTCCGCTACGTGAATGTGGAAACCCACACCCAACTTATCCGCTTCGCCTTTGCTAATTTCCAATGTTTCGTCGGAAAGAGTCAAAGATGCATGCATTCCGAAAGTTGCCGCGGTGAGTGTTTCGGGTTCCGTAATATTGTCTTTTTTCTTCTTCAAAATAAATCTGACATTTTCTCTGATGGAGGCATCCCTTGCCTCTTTACCCCATCTGTCGGACGTTTCGTAACAGAGTGCTGCCCTTACCCCTGCATCGAGCACGGCACGTTCAACTATGTCAAGGCTCCCGTCAATCAACCCGAACGAAGCGTGGTGATCCAAAATTGCGGTTGTCCCTGTTTTTATGCCTTCTATCAGCGGAACGATCGCACTGTAATAAATTTCTTCTTTCGTCGATAAATTCTTATCCAATTTCCACCAGAGTTTTTCAAGAATTTCCCCGAATGTTTTCGGAGGTTCTCCTTTGAGCGCCATACCCCGTGCAAATGTGCTGTAAAGATGCATATGGGCATTCAGAAAGCCCGGCATCACAAGCCTGTGCTCAGCATTTATGAATTCGGCATTAGGATATTTTTTTCTGAGATCTTCCGTGTTTCCTATTTCCTCAATCGTTTCGCCTTGTATTGCTATCGCTCCGTCAGGAATAAACCCCTTTTCCCCGAGCGTTAAGATTGCGGCATTTCCTATTATCTTCACTCTTTACCTCCTTGATTAATTTTTGTAATATTATATTATATTTCATAAGATAAACGAAACAAATTCCGAATACGATAGGAGGGCATATGCTGAAATTAAAGGGTGTGGAAGAAGTGTATTACCCCACTTCCGTAAAAGAAGCGGTGGATCTTTTAAGAAAAAACAAGGATGTCGCAGAGGTTGTCGGTGGCGGGTTGGACATATCAGTTCTTCCGAATCCACGCATCAAATACCTGATTTTTCTTGACAAACTGAACCTAAACTATGTAAAAGACGCGGGAGAAAAAATTAAAATCGGAGCGATGTCCAGCATAACCGATATGATCAATGCGGAACCGCTCAAGGATTATTTGCACGGGAGAGTCAAGGAAATTCTATCGGAGATTGCAACAGAACTTCTAAGAAACCAGATTACCGTTGGAGGTTCGCTCGGCAAAAGAGAACCTTATTCCGACATTGTCACGTTACTTTACGGATTGAATGCAAAGGTGGTCCTTTCGGACGGAGAATGGGACGAAGAGCTCGGAATAAATGACCTTTACAGGGAAAATTTCAGAAAAGGATTAAAAGAAAGAATTATTAAAGAGGTAATTCTCGAAAAATACGACACGGGAAAATTTTTCTTCTCAATGAAGAGGCATATTCGCAACGCAACCGACATAGCACTTCTTAACGAAGCAATCTTAATAGAAAAAGACGGAAACAAAATCAAAAATGCAATTGTTGCGGTCGGCGCAAGGCCGAAACCTGCATATCTTTTCAGAGAAGCAACGGAATTCCTCAAAGGCAAAGAACTTTCAAAAGAACTTGCGGAAGAATTCGGCAAATTTGTGGAATCCAACGTGGAAACAGGAACAGACATCCGGACAACTGCGGAATATAGGGCGCACATTGCAGGCGTCTTTGCAAAAAGAATTATTTTGGAATCTTTGGAGGGATAAAATGAAAGTAAAATACATTATCAACGGAAAAGAAGAAGAATACGAAATTCACCCGGGAGAAGTTTTGCTCGACGTTTTAAGAAGAAACGGACATACGGAAATAAAAGGAAACTGCTATTTGGGAACGTGCGGCGCTTGCACGGTGCTAATTGACGGTGTTCCGCACACAAGTTGCACGATACTTGCAGCAAAAGTAAACGGCAAAGAAATTACTACAATCAAAGGAATCGGTGAACTGGATTCCCCTCACCCGCTCCAACAGGCATTCGTAAAAACAGGTGCCGTTCAGTGCGGTTTCTGCACTCCCGGTGCAATACTTTCCGCCTACGCTTTACTTAAGAAAAATCCTGATCCTACGGAAGAAGACATTAAAAAAGCACTTGACGGAAATTTATGCAGATGTACCGGTTACGTACAACAGATCGAAGCGGTGAAATTTGCCGTAAAGCTTTTAAAGGAGGGCAAAAATGAGTGATTTTAAAGTTATAGGAAAGAAAACGGATAAAATCGACGCAATGGCCCTTGCAACCGGCCAACCGCTGTTCGTTGACGATTTGCAACTTCCTGACACTCTTCAAATAAAAATTCTCTATTCTCCTTATGCGCATGCGATAATAGAAGATATCGACACAAGCGAAGCGGAAAAATACCCCGGAGTAAAAATGGTTCTCACATATAAAAACACTCCGCATATAATACATACAACGGCGGGCCAGGGATGGCCGGAACCCTCTCCTTACGACACATATATGTTTGATAAAAAAATGCGTTTCGTGGGCGACAGGGTTGCCGCAGTTGCCGCAGAAACGGAAGAACAAGCGGCAGAAGCGTTAAAACTCATAAAAGTCAAATATAAAGTACTTCCCGCCGTTTTCGATTCGGAAGAGGCAATTAAAGAAGGCGCACCCGTAATACATGACGAACCGGAAATCACGGGAGCATACGACCCGAAAAGAAACCTTGCGGCGCATATTGAAATAAGAGTGGGTGATGTCGAAAAAGGATTTGAAGAGTCAGACGTCGTTGTGGAAGAAACATTCGAAACACAGTACGCGCAACACACACCCATAGAACCACATGTAACGCTCACCTATCTCGACGAGTATGGAAGGCTTGTTATAAGGACGTCCACTCAGGTGCCGTTCCACGTGAGAAGAATCGTAGCACAAGCATTGGGAATACCGGTTCAGAAAATCAGAGTAGTAAAACCGAGAATAGGCGGTGGGTTCGGCACAAAGCAGGAAATCATATTGGAAGAAATTTGCTCTTACGTAACCCTGAAAACAAAAAGGCCCGCAAGACTTCTTTATACAAGGGAAGAAGAGTTTATCTCGGCAAGAACAAGGCACCCGTTCAAAGTAAAAGTTAAAATAGGCGCAAAAAAAGACGGTATGCTTCACGCAATAAGACTTTACACATTAAGCAATACCGGAGCATATGGCTCTCACGGATTAACAGTCGCCTCAAATGCCGGCTCAAAAACACTCCCGCTTTACAACAAAGCGGAGAACGTGGAATTTGTCGCGGACATTGCATATACGAACCTCCCCGTTGCGGGAGCATACAGAGGATATGGTGCAACCCAAAGTTATGCAGCACTTGAACAGGCAATCGATATGGTTGCGGAAAAATTGGGAATGGATCCTCTCGAGTTAAGAAAGAGAAATCATATACGTGCCGGAGAAACTTCACCGATATTCAAAGCGCTCGGCGAAGGAAGGGAAGGAGTAACGCAATACATTCAAAGTTGCGCACTGGACGAACTTTTAGAAAAAGGGGCAAAAGAAATCGGTTGGTTTAAAAAGCACGGCAAAGAAAGAAGGAACGGGAGCAAAGTCTACGGAATAGGAATGTCAATGCATATGCAGGGCTCGGGGATCCCACTTATCGATATGGGCGCGGCAACACTAAAAATGAACGAGGACGGGTCCTTTAATTTGCTTTACGGCGGAACAGACATAGGCACGGGCCTTGATACGATCGCCGCACAGATTGTTGCGGAAACTCTCGGAATTAAGCCGGAACAGGTAATCGTATACGCTTCGGATACCGATATGACTCCGTTTGATGTGGGAGCCTACGCTTCGAGCGGAACATTCGTTTCCGGCGGTGCCGTTTTGAAAGCGGCATTAAAAGTAAGAGATCAAATTTTGGAAGTTGCAAAAGAAAAATTCGGAGAATTTGATACAAAAGATTTTATACTTGAAGACGGAAAAGTAATAAGTTTGAAAAGTGGAAAGAACATCACACTTTCCGAGATCGCATACGACACTCTTTATGTAAGGAACCAGCATCAAATTGCGGCAACCGGTTCGTTTGTTTCACCTTACTCCCCTCCTCCGTTCGCCGTTCATTTCGTGGAGATAGAAGTCGACGAAGAAACCGGCGTGATAAAACCGATAAAATACGTGGCGGCAGTGGATTGCGGAAAGCCTATTAACCCCGAACTTGTAAAGGGACAAATCATCGGTGCACTTGTAAACGGTTTAAGTTATGCGCTTACGGAAGAATATATCTTCTCGAACAGCGGGAGGATGCTGAACCCGAACTTTATGGATTACAAAATTCCTTCCACAAGGGATATCCCTGAAATCAAAGTAATACTTGCGGAAACTTATGAACCCACAGGACCTTACGGAGCCAAATCGGTTGCGGAAATTAACATTAACGGGCCGATACCCGCAATCGGAAATGCACTTTACGATGCGTTGAAAATAAGGCTTCACAAATCACCGTACACTCCAGAAAGGGTGTTAGAAGCGATCAAAAACAAAAAATAATTTCGAAAAGAAGAAAAGAACAGAAGATTACTAAACGGGACGTTGAAATAGGCGTCCCGTTTTTGTTTAAATTTTATGTTTCTTCTTCAAAATTTCAAGATTTCTTTTGATTATTCTGTCATTTGTTTCTTCGAATGCGCTATGATGTTTATCGGTTAATTCTAATTTCCACCCTCCGATGATTTTAAGCGTAAGATTTATCAAAAGCCCCACGACAATGGCAAGAGCGAAAGAACCGGCAAAAGAAAGAAAAAACGAAAGGCAGCAATCCGATATCATAACAGAATTGCCATACATTGTATGTGAGTTTGCAAACTTAACGGCATTTAAAAAACCAACCAACAGCCCGTTAAAAATTCCGAAAACAAAGAAAAAGTCCATCGATACACTCTTTATTCTCATACACTTCTCCTTTGATTAAAGGGCCGGGAATTTCCTCAGATTATTTCCACTCCGTAATCTTCAATCATTACTCTGTAATCTTTTTCTATGAATTCCACAACCTTGGAAAGAGTTTTGCTTAGATGTTTCGAAGAGGTATTTACCGCAACAATTGCCACAACAGATTTTCTAAACGAATCCTGTTCGCTTACCTCGGCAACGGACACATTGAAATTCTGCCTTATGTGTGAAAAAAGGCTTGAACATACCTGCCTTTTATCTTTCAAAGAAAAAGTATTAGGTATGCCAAGCCTTACCGTGCAAATGCCAATCCGCATTGCTTTTATTTTATATTACGGTTTTTTCCGTATCCTTATCAAAAAGGTGTATATATTTTGTGTCTATGTAAAGTTCCACTTCGTCTCCTATGGAATAACTCCTTGCCGCGCTAACCCTCGCAACGGCTACGGTATCTCCGAGTTTGAAGTGGATGAACGTTTCGGAACCCATCATTTCAATAAAATCGACGGTAATTTTTACAGGTTCCATATGGGAAGTGTTTTTCTCTCCTATTTCAGGTTTATCATAAAAATCTTTGGGCCTTATTCCCATAATCATATCTTTTCCTATGTATCCGGCCTTTTCGAGTGTTTCTCCCTGTTCTTTAAGAAGTCTGATCTTAAAATGTTCCGAAGTTGCATAGTAATCGGAACCTTCTTTAGTTATTTTAACGTCGACAAAGTTCATCGGAGGAGTCCCTACAAACCCCGCGACAAATTTGTTCACAGGATTATCGTAAACTTCCTTGGGCCTTCCAACCTGCTGTATAACACCCTTATTCATAACAACAACTCTGTCTCCGAGAGTCATAGCTTCCACCTGGTCGTGAGTCACGTAAATCGTGGTAACGCCAAGACGTTTATGAAGTTTGATAAGTTCTCCTCTTGTCTGAACTCTAAGTTTTGCATCGAGGTTAGACAAAGGCTCGTCCATAAGGTAAACTTGCGGATTTCTGACGATTGCTCGGGCGAGAGCGACTCTCTGCCTTTGCCCGCCGGAAAGCTCCCTCGGCTTCCTTTTGAGCAGATTTTCCAAGCCAAGCATTGACGCTGCCTCTTTTACCCTTCGGTCAATTTCGTCTTTCGGCATTTTTCTGAGCCTCAACCCGAATGAAATGTTTTGGTAGACATTCATATGGGGATAAAGTGCGTAATTCTGGAAAACCATTGCAATATTTCTGTCTTTCGGGGGAACGTCGTTAACGAGTTTGTCTCCTATGTATATTTCTCCGCTCGTGGGTTCTTCAAGGCCTGCCACCAGCCTCAAAGTGGTAGTTTTTCCGCACCCGGAAGGACCAAGAAGTACCAAAAACTCGCCGTCATTCACATGAAGGTTTGCTTTGTTCACAGCTACAACATTTCCGAATTTCTTTGTAACATCTTTTAATATTACGTCAGCCATCTCACTCTCCTTTACCCGAATTCATAATTAACATTTCTTGAAATTATACTTTTATATAAAATATAGTCAAGTTTTAAAAATTTCAAAGGAGCTAATAATGGAAAATAAAGTTATTATTTGGTTGCATATGCACCAACCCGAGTATTTTGACCCCGTTTCCGGGATTCAATATCTTCCGTGGGTAAGAAGGCATTTACTTAAAGGATATTATACGGTAGGCAACTTATTAAAAAAATACCCTGCAAAAATTAATATAAACTTTTCAGGCATATTGCTTAAACAAATTAAGCGATACACGGAAAACCTAACGGACTATTACGATTATTTGGAACGCAAAGATGCAAACAGCCTTACGGAAAGCGAAGTAAGTTTTATAATCTCGAAATTCTTAACCCGGATAAACGGATTTAACCAGAAAAGATTCATTGAACTCATTAATAAAAAAGAAAAGAGAGAGAAATTTACGACAAACGATTTAAGGGATACTCAAATACTTTTCACCCTTTACGCTTTTTCCGCATTAAACAAAAACGCAAACGAATTTTTAAAGAAGGAACGCAATTTTACCGAATCCGACAAGGAGGAAATTAAGAAAATCGAAAAAGAAACAATCGAAAGTATTCTTCCACTTTACAAGGAACTCTCAGAAAATGGAACAATAGAACTTACCATAACGCCGATGTATCACCCCATTTTACCCCTGTTAATAGATACGAATTCCGCAAAGGAGAGTAAACCGGATTCGATTTTACCCGTTTCTACGTTTACTCATCCGGAAGATGCCGATATGCAAATAAAAGAAGGTATCGAAATCTTCGAACAAATATTCGGCAAAAAACCGGAAGGTATGTGGCCCTCCGAAGGAAGTGTTTCGGAAAAAGCAATAGAGATTACGGAAGATAATAAAATACAATGGATTGGAACCGACGAAGAAGTGTTAAAACGTTCGTTAAATAATGCGGATAAGTTAGTATACTCGAAAAAAGGGATAAAAATGATTTTTAGAAACCACTCTCTTACCGACAAAATCGCATTTACTTATAACAAAATAAATCCTTCGGATGCGGCATCCGACTTTAAAAACTACGTGCAAAATTCAAACAGAACAGAAGTTGTAATTTTAGACGGAGAAAATCCGTGGGATTATTATGAAAACGGAGGAATAAACTTTCTTACGGAATGGTTCAAAGCATTGGAAAAAATAAGCATTTTGGGAAGCGAGGCCGAAACGGAAGGGGAGATTGAACATATCACGCCCGGTTCCTGGATTAACGGATTTTTTGATACCTGGATAGGGCACAAAGAAAGCAATACTGCTTGGGAATACTTAACGGAAGCAAGAGAAAAACTAAAGGGAAGTAAGAATGCAATGAAAGAACTTTATATTGCGGAAGGAAGTGATTGGTTCTGGTGGTACAGCGACTTTCACAAAAACGAAGTGGATTTCTCATTTGACCATTTATTCAGAATGCATCTTATCAAAGCGTATGAACTTTCCGGGGAGATAATCCCCGGATACTTATTCTATCCGATTAAGGAGGAAAAATGAAACTAACATTTGTCTTGCACAACCATCAACCGGTGGGAAATTTCGATTATGTTCTGGAAAGTGCTTATAAACACGCATACGAACCGTTCATAAATTCGGTTTTTGAGTGCGAAGATTTTCGCTTCGCAATCCATTTTTCCGGATATCTTTTGAACTACATAGAAAAAAACCATCCGGATTTTATAGAAAAAATAAAACACCTCGTATCCGAAAATAGATGTGAAATAATCGGCGGTGCGATGTTCGAACCAATCCTCATCCTTCTTCCCGAAAAAGACAGAAACGAACAGATCAAAATGATGCAATCGCACATTGAAAAAACTTTCGGAATCACACCGAAAGGATTCTGGCTTGCGGAAAGAGTTTGGGAACAACACGTTTCAAAAATACTTTCCGAGAACGGTATGGAATACACATTCCTGGACGACACGCATTTTTTGAAAAGCGGTAAAACGGAAGACGAACTTACGGGGTATTTTATAACCGAAGACGAAGGATACCCCTTGAAAATTTTCCCGATAAGCAAGAAACTGAGATACCTTATCCCGTTCAAGGAGCCTTCCGAAATATTTTCTTTCCTAAATAACGTAAACAAAGAAAATCCGGATGCAATTCTGCTTTTGGGAGACGACGGAGAAAAATTCGGAGTATGGCCCGGAACGTATAAATACGTTTATGAAGAAAGGTGGTTGGAAAAATTTTTGAACAGCCTTACTCAAAACAAGGAAACCGTTAAAATGGTATTGCCGGGAGAGTTTGCGGAAGAAAATCCTCCAAAAGGAAGAGTGTATTTACCGGAATCTTCCTATGAAGAAATGCTTGAGTGGTCTAACGGAAATTTCAGGAATTTTCTCATAAAATACGAAGAGTCAAACAATATGAATAAGAAATGTTTGTATTTGAGCGAAAAAACAAATACCCCTCCGAAAGAACTCCTGATGGCGGAAGCAAATGACGCTTATTGGCACGGAGTTTTCGGGGGGTTGTATCTTCCTCACCTCAGAATCAGTATTTACGAAAACGCAATAAAAGCGGAAAAAAAGATTCGACCCGAAATTTTTTCGGTAAAAGAAAAAGACATAAACAGGGACGGAGAAAAGGAAACCATTGTTGAAACTCCGGCACTGAACGCGTATTTTACGAAAAAAGGCGGGGCAATGTACGAACTGGACTTCAAAAACAAAAATTTAAACCTGTTGAATGTTTTGACAAGGCGCAAGGAACATTACCATAAAGACATAATAGAAGCGGAAAAAGAAAAAAGCACAAGCGAAGTGAAAACGATCCACGAATTGAAACTTGCAAAAAGCAAAGACCTCGATAAATTCCTCATATACGATTGGTACGTAAGGAAGAGTTTTATTGACCACTTTTTCAGGGAAGATACGACACTGCAAAGTGTTTATCAAATGAAATTCGGAGAACAAGGAGATTTTGTTACGGAGAAATTCGAAAGCAAAATCGAAAAAGATGAAAAACTATTGACCGCGGAATTCGAACGGGACGGGCACGTATGGCACGGTGCGGACTGGGAAGAAGTTCATGTATCGAAAAGGTTTCTCTTCGAAAAAGACAAAAACGAATTCGAATTAATCCACACGATAAACGCAAACAAAGAACTATTTCTTTTCCACGGATTAGAACTAAACCTTATGCTCTTTACGGACGGAATGAAAATTAACGGTAAAGATTATAAAGATTTCCTAACGATGCCGGGAAACAGATTTGAGATCTTTGATTACATACAAAATTTGACGTTCATAATCGAAACAAGTGAAGCCGTTGAATTATGGACCTATCCGATTTATACGGTTTCCCAATCGGAAAGCGGGTTTGAAAAAACTTTCCAGGGGATTTCTTTTATTTTAACGAAAAAGCGTATAATAAAGGACGAAGAAAGAACGATAAAAATAAAAATCGAATAATGTAGGAGGTAATAAATGCCTGAATTAAGAAAAGACCCCGTAACGGGAAGATGGGTTATAATAGCGGTTGAAAGAGCAATGAGGCCCAGCGACTTTAAGGAAGAAGAGGAAGCGGAAAGTCCGGATATTACGGAAAGATGTCCGTTTTGTGAAGGGCACGAAAGCAAAACACCGCCGGAAATCCTCGCATACAGAAAACCGGGGACGGCACCTAACACCCCCGGATGGTGGGTAAGAGTAATTCCGAACAAATTCCCCGCGCTCAAAATCGAAGGAGAATTAAACAGGAAAGGCGTGGGAATGTACGATATGATGAACGGAATCGGGGCACATGAAGTGATCATAGAATCCCCGAACCATTTCGATTCTCTCGAAAATATGCCGTTAAAACACATAGAAGACATTCTTTGGGCATTCCGTGACAGGTGCCTGGACCTGCGCAAAGACATAAGATTCAAATACATTATCATATTTAAAAACAAGGGTAAAAAAGCCGGTGCATCACTTTCGCACCCTCACTCCCAACTCATTGCGACGCCGGTCCTCCCGAAACTTGCAAAGGAAGAACTTGCAGGTGCGCAAAGATATTACGATTACAAAGAGAGATGCGTTTACTGCGATATGATCGCACAGGAAATCGGAGATAAAAAACGCCTTGTACTGGAAAACGAAGAGTTTGTTGTTTTTGTTCCGTTCGCATCTATTGTTCCTTTTGAAATGTGGGTTCTGCCGAAACAACACAGTTCCGATTATGCGGACATAAAGAGAAGCCAAATTCCGTATCTCGCCGAAGCACTTCAAAAAGCGTTGCAGATGCTCAACAAAGCGGTTCCCAACGTTCCTTATAACTTCTATTTCCACTCGGCACCACTCAACAATCTTCATCTGCCGCATTACCACTGGCACATAGAAATTGTCCCGAGACTAACGCACACGGCGGGATTCGAATGGGGAACAGGGCTCTACATTAACCCGATGCCTCCGGAACGTGCAGCCGAATTTTTAAGAAACGCGGGAAAGGAGCTCGAAAAATGAAAATAGGAATAGTTGCAAGCGAAGCGGTCCCTTATGCAAAAACAGGAGGGCTTGCGGACGTTGCCGGGACGCTTTTTAAGGTATTCGGAAAAACAGGCAATGAAACGTATCTATTTATGCCCTTCTACAAAACGATTAAAAACGTGGAAAATATAAGCCAGGCAGGAGAAATTTTGGTAAAAATAGGTTCGCAAACTGTGAAAGGAAACATTCTAACATCAAAAACTGATTACGGAACCGCAGTTTTTATTGAACAGGGTTACTATTTCGGAAGAGACGAACTTTACGGGACAAAGGAAGGGGATTATCCGGATAACGGTGAAAGGTTCGGGTTTTTCGACCTTGCGGTTGTTGAGGCAATCAAAAAATTAAATCTCGACCTTGATATAATCCATGCGAATGATTGGCAAACGGGATTAATTCCGTTGTTCATAAAGGATAGAGGAATAAAAATCGGTACTTTGTTTACCATTCACAATTTGGGATATCAGGGAAACTTCGAACAGGGTTTATTGGATTTGCTGCATATCGACAGAAAATATTTTACAATTGACGGGCTTGAGTTTTACGGAGACGTGAGTTTTCTAAAATCGGGTATCGTCTTCTCCGACTATATCAGCACAGTCAGCCCTTCGTACGCAAAGGAAATAATGACCCCGGAATACGGAATGGGAATGGACGGGATCCTGCGCGCGAGGAAAAACAAACTCGTGGGGATCCTTAACGGAATTGACTACGAAGCCTGGAATCCGGAAAAAGACGACCTGATTTATGCAAAATATTCCGTGAACAACATTTCCGGTAAAGAGGAAAACAAAAGGAAACTTTCCGAAGAATTAAACTTTGAGACAGCCGGAAAACCGCTCTTTGGAATGGTGAGCAGGCTCGCAGGGCAAAAAGGTGTTGACATTTTAACGGAAGCATTGGAAGAGTTCCTAAAAGAAGATGTAAAAGTCGTAATTTTGGGAACGGGAGAAAAGGACCTCGAAGAAAAATTAGTAAGCCTTCAAAACAAATTCCCGAACAAAATCAAATCGTTGATTAAATTCGACAACGCACTTGCGCACAAAATATACGCAGCAAGTGATTTCTTTATAATGCCTTCGAAGTACGAACCGTGCGGACTGGGGCAACTCATAGCACTGAAATACGGAAGCGTTCCGGTTGTTCGGGCAACAGGCGGGCTGAAAGACACAATCGACAACTACAACGATTACACACATTGCGGAAACGGGTTTTCGTTCGAAGAATATTCATCGGAAGAACTCCTCAAAACACTCAAAAGGGCGAAAGAAATTTACGGAGATAGAAAAACCTATGATATGTTAAGGCAAATCGGAATGATGTGTGATTTTTCATGGAGCCAATCCGCATTGAAATATCTCGAACTGTTCAATAAAATAAAATCCGAGATTTGAAAAAGGAGGGGGAAGGAATGAAAATACATTTCGGAACGTCCGGCTGGAGAGGAATAATAGCAAAAGACTTCACATTTGAAAACGTAAAAATAGCAAGTTATGCAATTGCAAAACACCTCTCGGAAAATAAAGGAAAGAGTATTGTAATCGGTTACGATACACGCTTCCTCTCCGAAGAATTTGCAAAACTTTCCGCGGAAGTTCTTGCAGGCTACGGAATAAAAAGTTATCTTTCGGAGACCGATCTTCCCACACCGGTTATTGCATACCTTACGGTTAAAAACAAAACGGACGGGGCGATTAATATAACCGCATCTCACAACGATCCGTACTATAACGGAATCAAGTTCTCCGCAAAAACGGGCGGACCCGCTCTGCCAGAGGAAACAAAAGACATCGAAAACAAAATAAACAATTATTTCAAAAATCCCGTTCCAATAAAACAAACGGACTTTAAGGAAGCAATCGATAAAAAACTAATTATCCCCTTTAAAGAGAAGTGGTATGTTAATGCGCTGAAGAAACTTATCGATACGGATGCAGTTAAGAAAGCAAACCTTAGAGTTATATATGATCCTTTCTTTGCAACGGGAAGGAAGTATATGCCTAAATTTCTCAGAGGAAAAGTAAAATGCACGATGATTCACGGGAAACGAGACACACTTTTCGGTGGCTTGCACCCGGAACCCACGGGAGACAACTTGAAACCTCTCATTAAGAAAGTGGTTAAGGAAAAAGCGTTGTTAGGGCTTGCAACGGACGGTGACGCAGACAGATTCGGAGTGGTGGACAGAGACGGTAGTTTTATCTCCCCGAATATGGTTTTGCCGATTATTTATTATTATCTTCTCACCGAAAGGAAAATGAAAGGTAACGTGGTGAGAACCGTTGCAACAACACACCTCCTTGATAGAATCGCGGAAAAATTCGGATACCAAAGCATCGAGACGCCCGTTGGCTTCAAGTACATAGGCGATACAATAACAAAAGGAAGGGCAATTTTCGGAGGAGAAGAAAGCGGAGGCGCAACGATAAAAGGCTGGATTGCGGATAAAGACGGGATTTTTGTTGACCTGATAGTGCTTGAAATTGTTTCGGTAAGAAAGAAATCAATGAAAGAACTTTTCAGGGAAATCGAAAATAAGTTCGGAAAGTTTGTCTCGAAAAGAACGGATTTTTCATATAAAGGAGAAAGGGATAAAATAGAAAAACGATTAAAAGAATTCGTAAGAAAATTAGAGAAAGAAGACGACGTTGAAAAAATAAACGAAACGGACGGAACGAAAATCATTTTCAAAGACGGGAGCTGGATTTTGTTCAGGTTCTCGGGAACGGAACCTAAGATTCGAGTTTATTGCGAATCGGACAGCGAGGAAAAATTAAACGCTCTAACCGAAAAGGGTATTTCCATTGCCGAAAAGGCACTAAGCTAAGGAGGCGATTTTATGATTTTAAATTACGAAAATGTTCTCAAAGAAATAATTGGGCAAAGCGGGATAGAGTTTGAAGAAATTGAAAAATTACTGCCCGAGATAGAAAAAGCGAAAGAACGCATTTCTGAAAAACTCAAAACGGAGTATGACGCACTGCAACTTCCCTACGTAATGTCGCTAAAAACAACTGAAATTGTCGAAACGGCAAAAGAAATAAGAGAAAATTACGAGAACTTCGTTGTGGTGGGAATGGGGGGCTCTTCCCTCGGAAATCAAATGCTGCATTACGCATTTAACGGCATTTACCACAATATGCAATCACACCCGAAAATGTACTTCCTCGACAATGTGGACCCGAAATCGACGGAAACCCTCTTAAATTCGCTCGATCTAAGCAAAACAATGTTCAACGTTATTACAAAATCCGGAAGCACGGCGGAAACAATTCAAAATTTTCTTCTCATTACGGATTTTCTGAAGGAACACTTTTTGGATCCCAAAAAACATTTGATCTTCACAACAGACCCGGAAAAAGAGCTTCTCAGAAAACTCTCGAAAGAAATGGGAATAAAAACATTTGATATTCCCCCGTATGTGGGCGGAAGATACTCGGTTTTAAGCGCAGTAGGGCTTTTATCCGCAGCAGTGGAAAACATAGACATATCCGTGCTTTTAAGAGGGGCGGAACTTACGAGGTTACGCGTCCTAAACAGTGACCCTATAAATTGTATGGCGATGGTTCTTCCCGCAATCCAATACCTTCTGTTCAAAAATAAGGGGGTCAACATCAACGCAATGTTTACATACTCGGACGGTTTGAGTTACTTGGGACAATGGTACAGGCAACTCCTTTCCGAAAGTATCGGTAAAAAATACGATAGAAACGGCAAAGAAATTTACACGGGAATCACACCTCTTGCAGTAAGAGGCACATCCGACCAACATTCGATTTTGCAACTATTCCTTGAAGGTCCCTTCGACAAACTAATCATAATGGTTGCACCCAAAGACTATAAATCGGAACTTTCCGTAAAAGGGGAATTCGTAAACGAGGAAAGTGTGGAATATTTGAAAGGAAAAAAATATTCCGACCTGATAAAAGCGGAATTTGACGGAACAAAAGCAGCATTAAAAAAGAACGGAAGGCCTTTTGTTTCGATAGAACTTTCCGAAATAAGGGAAGAAGAAATAGGGAAACTTATCTATATGTTGGAATATTCCGTTATTATGCTGGGCGAACTATTGGGAGTAAACCCCGTAGATCAACCTGCCGTAGAATTAGGAAAGCAATTCACATACGGAATTATGGGAAGGAAAGGATTTGAAAGCAAAGAAGAAGAATTCGAAAGATTAATTAGCCCGGAAAGCAAATACACAATAGAAAACGACGCGTTATAGAAAGGAGTTTTATGAAAACAGCATCCAAAGTATTAACAGTAATCTTGATAGCACTTCTTGCCCTAACAGGAGGATATTATCTCGGAGTTCAATATCCGCCCTCGGCAATAGCAAACAGAATAAAAGGGCAAACAAATGTTTTTCCGAAGGCACTTTTACGGGATCACAGTTTGCTTGTCAGAACAGCGGAAATTATAGAAGACAACTATTACAAACCCGTTACCGAAGATCAATTGACCGAAGGAATGGTAAATTCCCTCGACGATCCCTATTCCGTTTTCTTCCCCCCTGCGCAAACAAAGGAATTTCAGGAGGAAATCTCGGGGCAGTACGCGGGTATCGGCGTGGAAATAACAGAGAACAAAAAAGAACAATTACCCGAAATAGTTTCCGTCTTTCCGGATACGCCGGCGGAAAAAGCGGGGCTCAAACCGGGAGATATCATCATAAGTGCAAACGGGAAGAATTTCAAAGGGTTATCTCTGGAAGATGTTTCGAATATCGTAAAAGGGAAACCGGGAACATCCGTGAAGCTCGAGGTAAAACGTAATGAAAAAACTTTTACGCTAAACGTAAAAAGGGAAATCATACATCTCCCGCTTATCTATACGAAATATTTGGACAACGGAAAAATAGGGTATTTACGAATTAATATGTTCTCCGAAGGCGTAGGTAAAAATGTGAGGTCGGCACTCTCGGAGATGAAGGATAAGCACATTGAAGCACTCGTTTTGGATTTAAGGAACAACCCCGGAGGGCTTTTAAACGAATGCGCATCGGTTGCAACAAATTTCGTTCCTTCAGGGCCGCTTATCTGGACGGTGGGAAGAAACGGCAAACCGGTACCGTTAAATATTAGCGGGCATAAGTTTGATCTGCCGCTCGTCGTTTTGGTAAACAAAGGCACAGCAAGTGCCGCAGAGATTTTAACGGGAGCAATAAAAGATTACGGCATAGGAAAGGTGATCGGAGAGCAAACATTCGGAAAGGGAGTTGTTCAACAAATCTTCCCTCTTGCCAACGGATACACGCTAAAAATCACCGTTGAAGAATATCTCACGGCAAAAAAGCACAAAATAAACAAAATCGGGATTAAACCGGATATAATAATCAAAAATACCGAAAAGGAAGACTTGCAGCTTGAAAAAGCGATTGAGATCTTAAAATCCGAAATAGGAGGATAAGCAAAGTGATAATAGTAATTTCCGGACCTTCCGGTGTGGGAAAAGGAACTGTGATAAAAGAGCTTCTGAACTTGGACAAAAGGCTTGTTCGGGTGATAACCTGCACGACACGGAAACCGCGAACCGGCGAAGTAAACGGAAAAGATTACTATTTCCTTTCACCGGAAGAATTCTTCAGAAAAGTGAAAAGTAAAGAACTCGTTGAATTTGCCTTTGTTCACGGAAATTACTACGGGACACCGAAAAAGGGATTGGAACAAGGATTAAAAAACAATCTCGATGTTATACTGCAGATAGATGTGCAGGGCGCAAAAAAAATAAAAAACAACTATCCGGATGCCTTACTTATCTTTCTTCTCCCTCCGAGTATGAAAGTGCTCGAAGAACGATTGTCCGGCAGGGGAACAGAAACGGAAGAAGAAAAAGAAAACAGGCTAAAAAGAGCGCAGGAAGAAATAGACGAAAGAGTTTTTTACGATTACATCGTGGTAAACGACGACTTAAAGGCAACCGTCAGGGAAATTTACGAGATCATAAAAGAGGAGCGCAAAAAACGCTCCTCTTAATCTTACCTCTTTTCGGCAATCGCTTTTAATTTCTCGATATTCTCTTTGAGGCGCCTTCTTAGGGGTTCTCCGTCGTTTGTGGTAACATCGTCTTCATTTTCAAAAACAACATAAGGGACTTTTATTCCTTTAATCGTAATAAACTCCGGGTCATTTCCCTTAAACTCGTCCCAGTCGATTTCCTTGTAAAGTTTTGTAAGTTTTTCGTCACTCAAAGAATGATGCAGAATGCTATCCGGTCTTGTAGGATCAAACCTTCTTCTGTTTTTTCTCAAGGATTCCTCAAAAGAGACATTGATGTAAAGAATGGAGCCTCTCCTGAGAAGTTCTTCGGAAACGTGCTGAAACGCCTCCTTGTAACCTCCGTGTTCCTTGCCGCGAGAGAATTCGACAAGCGCCGTATAATCGGAAAGATAGTTGGGAATATCTCTCTTGTGCTTTTCAAATTCAAGAGATATCCTTTCTATGAGTAAATCCCATAAATACTGATATTTGAAGTATCCGTCTTCCGTCGTGTGAAGGCGAGGCTTGTGCAGTTTGTTGGCAAGAATGTCGTCTTCCTCGTACCACGTCCAGAGCATAGGGAAATCGTCAATCTCGTCGATTTTCCCCATATAAAATTCTTTTCTTCTTTCTTCGTCGCTCAATTTGAGCAGAAAATCGATTATTTCGGACTTTCCGGCGGCAGGCCTGCCAAGCAAAAAAATCACGTCGAATTTTTCCATATCCTATTACCTCCTTGCATTTTATAATAATTTATTCGGGTTATTTTGCAATACGTGTTAATTTTACACAATATGAAATAAAATTCCTATTTTATAAGTTTGAAACAAACTCTTTGAAACTCTTCTCCACGCAAATTGCAAACCGGAAATGGAAAAAGTTTGTAAATTCCAAAAAACAGTTGTAGAATTGGTTGGATTGAAATCAAGAATAAAATGGAGGCTTATATGAAAAAGCGGGCTTTATTGCTTATTATTCTTGTTTTACTTTTTTCCTTTGCTACATCCCCTGTTTCGATGTCGAAAATCGCTTACGCAGATGCGGCACCCGTATTTTTAGGCGGAGTGAATATTTGCCCGTATAATGAAAACAATATTTCACTCAAAAGAGAAGACTTACTCATTAAAATCTCCGAAAAATCGGGAACATACGATGAAGGAGACGCATACGTGGATGCAAAATTCGTTTTTACAAACACCGGCGATAAAGAAACGATAAAAATGGGATTTCCGTTCGGGCTTGCGAAAAAAAGAGGTTTCAACCAACCTTATCTGTCAACCGCAAAAGTAAAAATAAACGGTAAAGAAATAATTCCCAAGCACATAATGTCGGAATCCGGAGAATTCGATCCCTGGATATATTTCAACGTTTCTTTCGAAAAAGGAGAAACCAAAACCGTGGAAGTTAGTTATAATATCATTCCCGCTTACGGAATGCTTTTATACATTTTGAAAACCGGCGCACTCTGGAAAGGGCCGATAGGAATTCTCAACATAGAAATAGATTTCCCGTACAATTTGAGCAATTTCAACCTTTTCAGGGTAAAACCCGAAGGGTATGCAATAAAAGGCAACAAAATTTTATACCGATTTACAAATTACGAGCCTCAATCAAACATAGAAATCGAATTTCTCCCTCTTGATTTTTACGAAAAAGTAGCGCCCTCAAAGGCCAAAGCGGAAAAAACGAATAACCCGGACGATTGGTTTAACTATGCTTTTGCGCTTTTCTCTCAAAACCCGTTCAATCCGCTCGGATTTATGCCGAGATTCGTATCGTACTATCGAACGGATAAATTCGGAGAATATACGGAAAGCGTGCTAAACAAAGCGATTGAGTTGCAAAAGCCGGGAAGCGTAAATTACAAGATACTTAAAGCGATTCACACCGCGCACTTTACGACAAACAAACAGTTTGACAAAGGGTACGACATACTTTCGGATATTTGCGGAAATTCAATCGATTGGTATTTACCGAACAAAGCCCTTAATATTTTCGGAAGTGATGTGGAATCTCCGCAGAACGAGCTCGAAGCAAGTATCATCGCAAGAACGTTGGAATACGAAATATATGCCTCCGTAAAGCAAAACAACTTTGAAAAAGCACTCAAATATTTCGATATACTGCAAAATGTGGCAAACAAATTTCCGAATTTCAGCAAGCCTCACAACGAAATTTCGCCTATTCCGTCAAACGAAATAAATCCAAATTTTAACAGCAATTTACGCCTTACCGCTTTGCCATTCAAAGAATGTTTTATACCATCGGTAAAAATAAAAAATAATACAATATACGCATATTACACTCTTCCCTGCTCCGAAACCGCAATTCTTAAAGGGTTAAGAACTCAGATAATCAAAGATTACGTTCTGCAAACAAAATTCGATAGCGCACCTCCGTATTCGTTCGTTGCAACAATAATCCTTCCAACAAATAACAAAGAAAAATTCACCGAGGCAAAAAGAGAGTTCACCAAAAAACTCGGCAAAATCGCCTCTGCACCCGATGAATACGATGCAGGAAAAACATACGAATTCTTAAATATTTATATTCCGAAGATTTTGGAGAATATATCGCTCGAAAACAGCAAATTAAAAATAAATAACGAATGTATCGACTGCACCGACGCGGTTCAAGCGGGATTGAAAAGATTGAAAGCCGAAGAGGATAAAATCTCGGCATTCGGAAAAGGACCGGACGGAAACCTTGCGGAAAATTTGTTGATATATCTCAAAAAGAACGAAGATTATTTCAAATATGCGCAGGAAAATCCGAAAATTTGTTTTGCATACGAATCAACCGATACGTCCGCGCCCAAAAAGAGTATTCCGCTGACTGTAATCCTTGGCGGAATAATCGGGATTTTGCTTTTAATAATCGTCGTCTTTGCAGTAAAATACGGCAAAACACAAAGGAGCAAACTAACTTAAATAGACAAAATACAGTAAGAAATCCTATCGTTAAAAAATTGAGCCGAACATAAATCATAAATGGCACTTATTCGTCAAAATCTCTATTTGTAATAAAGATTTAGGGTTAAAAACTGTGAAATCAAAATCGCACAAATGGAATGTTCCCTGAAATTTAATTTTCAAAAAGCAAATCCTGAAATGTAAAATTATAAACAAATCCTTTGTTTATTCCACTTTCAATATCCGGTCTTTAACTCATTTACGATAACTCCGGTTTTCTTTTTAGAAACCATAAAAAAACGCGATAAATATTGAGGTTTTAAGAACTTATGCCGTTCATCGGACATTTTTCGAAACTCAACTTTTGTCTTTGGAAAATCGGAAAATTAAACTTCGCTTAAATAAACGATTCTTTCAATTATTACCTTCTAACTCATAATTCAATAAACCCGCATTCTTCCGTGACACCCCTAAGAAACCCCGATTAATACTAACAAAAAACATAGCATTTATTTGCGTTTTACGAGACAAAATGGATAATTCCCGTATAAAAATACGCCCCGAACCGAAAATCCGCAAATTTGACCCGTTTCCGTATGCGTGCAAAAGGCACTGTTCATCAATGTTTATTAATGATTATTGTAAAACGGCTCTAAATACGACATTTTACTCTTTACGGTAAACGACAAACACACATAATCGGGCAATAAGTTATGCAAAATTAAGTATATAACTAATTTTTTACAGTTGCAACTTTCAGAAGATCCGTGCTTCCGCTTATTCCCGTATGCGAACCTGCGGTAATAACCACCGCATCCCCTGATTTTGCAATTCCCTTTTCTTTCACTATTTTAACCGCTTTTTCCAGGATTTCGTCCACGGTTTTAAACGCTTTTACTTTCACAGGTATTACTCCCCATTTCAACGTGAGATATTTGAGCGTCTGCTCTCTGGGGGTAATTGCTATTACGGGAACATCCGGCTTGTACTTTGAAACAAGCAGTGCGGTTCTTCCGGATTCGGTTGCCGTTATTATCACCTTTGCGTTTACGTTTTCGGCGATTTTATTCGCTGATAATGCAATTGCTTCGGATATGCTGTTTCCTTCGATTTTATCTTTTTTGCTTTTAAGGAATCTTTTAAAAATAGTGCTTTTTTCCGTATTTTTAATGACTCTCCGCATTACGGAGACACTCTCTACGGGAAATTTTCCTACCGCTGTTTCGTTAGAAAGCATAACGGCATCCGTCCCGTCAAAAATTGCATTTGCGATGTCTGTTACTTCCGCCCTTGTGGGAGTAGGGTTTTCTATCATCGAATTAAGCATTTGCGTGGCAGTTATTACAGGTTTCCCTTTTCTATTGGACATAGAAATTATTTTCTTCTGTATTATGGGTACCTGCTCAATAGGCATTTCCACACCCAAATCTCCACGCGCAACCATTATGCCATCCGAAACCTCCACGATGCTTTCCAAATTTTCAACTGCTTCCCATTTTTCTATTTTGGATATTATCGGCACCACTCTACCGTATTTTTTCATCAAATTTCTCAATTCTTCCACTTCGTCGGGAGATTTCACAAACGAAAGCGCTACAAGATCCACCCCGTGCTTCAATCCGAATTGCAAATCCTTTTTATCTTTTTCCGTAATTGCAGGAACGGAAAGCCTCGTATTCGGAAAGTTTACTCCTTTGTGGTCGCTGATTTCTCCGCCTTCGATTACTTTCGTGTAAATATTTTCTTTGTCAATTCTTTCTATTTTCAGTTTTATCAACCCGTCGTTTATATAAATTATTTCACCCGGAGAAACGTCTTTTATTACCGCCGGAAAGGTTATTGATGCAATATGTTCGTCTCCTATTATTTCCTTTGTCGTGAGAATAAATTCCGCTCCTCGATTTAAAACTGCCTTTCCGTTTTTAATCTTTCCAAGCCTGATTTTCGGGCCTTGAAGATCCTGAAGTATTGCAACCGGAAAATCAAATCTGCCGGTAATTTGCTTTATTCTTTCAATTATTTCGGAGTGTTCGTTCTCGGTTCCGTGAGAGAAATTTATCCTGAAAATATCCACCCCCGCCTTTACAAGGGCTTCTATTTTTTCGGGCGTTGTTGTTGCAGGCCCTAATGTTGCTACAATTTTGGTTTTACATTCGGTTATTCTTCTTAGAGTCATATATCTCCTTCAATTTTTCTATTAATAATACTTCTTCTTGGGACGGATTAGTGGGTATATCCACTTGAATTTTAACAATCAAATCCCCACGTCGCCTGCTTCCGATTATGTACGCACCTCTCCCCGGAATTCTGAATTCCATCCCGTTTTGTGTTCCGGGAGGTATTCTCAGGGTCTCATAACCGCCTTCTATGAGAGGTATCTGAACTGTTGTTCCGAGCACCGCATCCGGGAAAGTAATGTGAGCGGTATAGTAAAGTTTGTCTCCCTCTCTTCTGAATACGGGATCCTCCGCAACCTTTATCCTGACGTACAAATCTCCGCGCGGCCCTCCGTGCAAACCAGCATTGCCTTGCCCTTTGACTCTTACACGCGTTCCGGTGTCCACTCCCGCAGGAATTTTAACTTCGACGGTTTTTGTTTCGGTAACTATACCGGTTCCGCCGCAAGTGTGGCATTTTGCTTTCGGAACTCTGCCCGTGCCGTGACAGGTAGGACAGGTAGACTGAACAACAAATTCTCCGAATATCGAGCGTTGCACTTTTCTTATAACCCCACTGCCTTTACAGGTAGGGCAGGTCATATATCCCGCACCGGGCTCCACTCCCGTGCCTTTGCAAGTGGGACAAACTTCCTTTCTCGTTATGGTGATATCCTTTTTAGTGCCGAGTACCGCTTCTTTCAGGGTGACCGTAAGAGGGACTTCGATATCTTCGCCTCTCGTGGGCCGGTTTGCTTCTTCCCGGCTTTCGTAGGTTGCCCTTCTTGCTCCGCCGAACCCTCCGAAGCCAAAATTCCTCAGAATTTCGTCAAGGTCAAAGAAGTCTCCTCCACCACCGAATCCGAAGTCGCTAAAATCAAATCCTGCACTTCCTCCGGGTGCACCTTGCGCACCGACCGAGCCGAACCTATCGTATTGGGCCCTTTTTTCCGGATTGCTCAAGACTTCATAGGCCTCGTTAATCTCGGCCATTCTCTTTGCCGCCTCCGGATCGTTTTTATGCAAATCCGGGTGGTATTTCATTACCAATTCCCTGTACCTTTTTTTAATTTCATCAGGAGAGGCGTCCCGAGGGACGCCTAATATTTCATAGTAATCTTTTGCCATAGTTTTTTACTGTTTTGTCGTTCCTTCTCCTTCCACGGTCGGACCCTCGCCGTTATTCCCTTTGCCTCCGGCTCCTTTGGTTCCGGCCGCACCGCCGGGAGGAGGTGTTTGCCCGCCGCTCGCTTTGTACATTTCCGTGCCTATCTTTTCCATTAATTCGTTTACCTTATCCGTCTTTGCTTTTATTGTATCTATATTACCTTCTTTTACAGCTTTTTCAAGTTCATTTAACGCATCCTCAAGAGATTTTTTATTTTCTGCACTTATTTTATTACCGTAATCTTTCAGGAATTTCCTTCCGCTGTAAACAAGTGTATCCGCTTTGTTTTTCGTTTCTATTTCTTCGGCACGTTTCTTATCCGCTTCCGCATATTTTTCGGCCTCTTTTTTCAATCTTTCGATTTCTTCTTTGGACAGTTTATTGCTATTTGTAATCGTTATATGCTGCTCTTTACCGGTTGCTTTGTCCTTTGCCGTTACGTGCAGGATTCCGTTTTCATCTACTGCATAAGTTACCTCAATTTGAGGCACACCTCTCGGAGCAGGCGGAATTCCGTCAAGGATAAATCTGCCTAAAGAGAGATTGTCTTTCGCAAGCGGCCTTTCACCCTGTAAAACGTGAATTTCAACCTGCGTTTGGTTGTCCGCCGCAGTAGTAAATATCTGTGTTTTTGACGTAGGAATCGGTGAGTTTCTCTCTATCATCTTGGTGAACATACCACCGAGTGTTTCGATACCGAGAGAAAGAGGAACAACATCCACAAGTACGACATTTTTAACGTTACCTTCTATAATACCTGCCTGAATTGCCGCTCCCATTGCCACACATTCCATAGGATCGATGCCTCTTTCCGGCTCTTTTCCGATGTAATCGGCTACAAATTTTTGAACAATAGGCATACGAGTGGGCCCCCCAACAAGGATGATCTTATCAATCTGCTGAGGAGTGAGCCCTGCATCCTTTATCGCCCTCTCCATCGGCCCGGCGCATTTCTTTACAATTGGCTCCACAAGTGATTCGAGTTTTGCCCTTGTAATATTCATTACAAGGTGTTTAGGCCCGTTTGCGTCCGCGGTTATGAACGGAAGGTTTATCTGCGTTTCGAGAACGGACGAAAGTTCTATTTTCGCCTTTTCCGCAGCCTCTCTGATTCTCTGCATTGCCATCTTATCCTGTGTAAGATCAATACCGTTTTCTTTTTTGAACTCTTCTACGATATAGTTTACCAGTGCTTCGTCCATATCCCTACCGCCGAGATGCGTATCTCCCGCGGTGGATTTAACCTGGAATACGCCTCCGCCAAAATCCATAATGGTAACGTCAAGAGTTCCTCCGCCAAAGTCAAATACGAGGATTTTCAATTCTTTATCCGATCTGTCTATGCCGTAAGCAAAAGCAGCCGCAGTAGGTTCGTTTACCAGCCTTACTACCTCAAGGCCTGCAATTTCCCCTGCGTTCTTGGTTGCCTGCCTCTGGTCATCGTTGAAATAAGCGGGAACCGTAATTACCGCCTTCTCGACTTTTTCTCCGAGAAACGCTTCCGCATCTTTCTTAATCTTTTGAAGTATAAACGCAGAAATTTGTTCCGGAGTGTATTCTTTGCCAAAGACTTTGATCTTTGTTTTTGTTCCCATTAACCTCTTTACACCGGTTACCGTGCCTTCAGGGTTAATTGCCGCCTGTCTTCTTGCAGGCTCTCCCACGAGGATTTGCCCGTCTTTCGTGAATGCGACAACGGAAGGCACTGTTTTGCCGGCCACTGTCGGTCCTTCGGCTGCCGGTATAATTGTGGGTTTTCCGCCTATCATAACGGCTGCCGCCGAATTACTCGTTCCTAAGTCAATTCCTATAATTCTACTCATTGCTATCGCCTCCTTTGCTTTCTTTTTTGGTTTTTTCGTCGGGAACAACTACCGAAACCACAGCGGGCCTCAGCAATTCTTCCCCGAGATAATATCCTTTTCTCAAAACCTTCACTATCGTATTGGGTTTTTCTTTATTCGTCCTGACAACTTCCCCTATCTCACATAGAGAAGGATCAAATGTTTTACCTGTCAGATCGACTTCTTTAACTCCCTGCTTTTTAAGGAAGTTGTCAATCTGCGAATGTATAAGCCGAATTCCTGTTTTTGTATCAGAAGATTCGGTATCTTCCATTGCCGAGAGTGCTCTCTCGAAATTATCAAAAATTTCGAGAAATTCTTTTATCAGGCTCTTTTTCGCCTGGTTAATTTTCTGTTCGGCTTGCTTTTCTATTGTTGCCTGTTCTTTTCTAAATCTTTCTTTGAGTTTAATTAATTCTATTTTAAGGTTTTCTATTTCGTTTTCTTTTTTTTCTATTTCTTCGTTTTTTTCCTTGAGAGCCTTTACAAGCTCGTCGATTTTCTCCCGATTTTCGTTTTCTTTTATCTTTTTAGAGGCATTAACCTCTTTTTTTTCGCTCTTTTCTCCCATTTTCACCTCCGTTAGCACTCCCAACATTCGACTGCTAATAATTTAGCAAAAATTAAATTTTTGTCAAGAGTTTAGGAATTTTAACATTGGAAAATCACATTTTTATTTTTGGATTGAAAGAATTATAATTAGACAAAGAGGAGGTGGGATATGAAAATACGAGAAGCTGCAGTTGCAGGAGCATTCTATCCCGACGATAGAGATGAATTAAAACTTACGGTGAGAAAGTTTTTAGACAATGCCGAACTTTTTCATCTGCCCGGACTGAAGATCATCGTTTCTCCGCATGCAGGATATATATATTCCGGCCCTATCGCAGCATACAGTTACAAACAACTCTATAACCTCGACAGAAGTAAACGATGGACTGTTTTTCTTGTCGGCCCTTCACATTATACTTATTTTAGCGGTGCTTCGGTGGGAGTATTCGAACTTTACAAAACTCCAACGGGCTTAGTAACCGTTTCTCCCGTTTCAAAGATGCTGCTCTCCGAGGAAGGTTTTCATTTCATTCTCGAAGCACACATAGAAGAACACTGCCTTGAAGTTCAGCTTCCTTTCCTACAGTATGTACTGCCGAGGTTCGAAATTGTCCCTATCATCTTTTCGGAAATTTCTTATGAATATCTTGCAATGGTATTAGAAAAATATCAGACAGAAAATTCGCTAATTGTGGTTAGTTCGGACCTGAGTCACTACTATCCTTATGAAATAGCACGCAAAATTGACTCTCGCTGTAATTCCGCAGTAAAAAACCTTGATGTTTCGGAACTCGATCAATGCGAAGCGTGCGGAAAGACAGGCATTGCTGCCGCCATTTATCTTGCTAAGAAAAACAAATGGAAGAGTAAGATTTTAAAATACGCAACGAGCGGCGATACCGCGGGTCCGAAAAATCAGGTGGTAGGATATGGCGCATACGCATTTTACGGAGGTGAAAATGTATGATTCCGGATCAATTTCGGCTGCTTCTCCTTAAAATTGCCCGTTCGTCGATATTGTATTATTTGGAAAACCATAGAGAACCTGTTATCTCAAAGGAAGAGTACCCTTATTCCCTTCTCTGGGAAAAGAGAGGAACGTTCGTAACATTAACGGAAAACGGAAATCTTCGCGGCTGCATAGGTTCCATACTTCCGGTAAACCCATTGATTGTGGATGTATCTCAAAATGCAATAAATGCGGCTTTCAGAGATCCGCGTTTTTATCCCCTTACAAAAGAAGAATTTCCTTTAATGAACATAGAAATATCGGTTCTCACCGTTCCGCAGAAGATAGAATACGAAAATGCTGCCGATCTTCTTAAAAAAATTCGGCCTTATAAAGACGGGATAATTATCAGGCACGGCCCTTTTCAGGCAACTTTTCTCCCGCAAGTATGGGAGGAACTTCCCGATAAAGAATCGTTTTTAAGTCATTTATGCCTGAAAGCAGGCTTATCCGGAGATTGTTATTTGAGCGGAAAAATCGAAGTTTACAGATACGAAGTGGAAGCCTTTTCGGAAAAGGATTTTAAGTAATTTCCGGGTATATTATCACGACAGACCTTTCGTCAGGTAGCCATTCCACAGCGCTTCCTATGCTTTCCATTACAAAGCGGAGCGGCAAGTAAGTTCTTCCGTTTTCTATAAAAGGTTTTATACTTTTGTTTCTTACGTCGATTTGCTTTTCTTCCCCGTTTACAATTGCCCTGTTCTTTCCTATTGCAAGAACGATATCCCCGCCGTTAATTTTAATTTCAACCGTCCTGCTTTCCGCATAATAATAGATCTGTCCGTTAAGCGCCTCTATTATATGCCTTACCGGCAGCATTGTCCTGTTTTCCTTTATTATCGGTGCAGTGTCGATTTTTTTCTCGGCACCGTTTACATACAGGAACTTTTTCCCTATAAACAATTTCAATATTGTAGGGTTCGGCGGAAGGTACATTATTTTTTTCTCTTCTTCGGACTTGTTACCGGCACCGTCCAATGCGGTAATCGTTATTATATTTTCTCCTTTTTTGAGTCGCAGAAATACAGAGCATTCTGTAAACTTACACTGTTTTCCGTCTATAAAAAGCGCAGTTCCTCCGATTACTTTCGCGCTTAATTTGAAAAACATATTCGGCGTTATTTCAGGGACATCGCCTACTATTATCTTCGGTGGTATCGTATCAAGTGTGATTTCGGGATAGATCGTTTCGGAATTCCCGTATACATCAATCACATTTATTGTTATTTTATTATTTCCTTCCGATAACGTTAAAGGAATAGAGAATTCATACGAAGGAGTTATTGATACGGCATTCCCGTTCACCGATACCCGGGCTATTTTCGAATTGTATTTGATTTTTCCTTCTATTGATATGTTTTTTTGATTTGTTATACGAGGGAGTTCAAGCATATCAATGGAA
>JAGHAO010000011.1 GCA_021161495.1 Caldisericaceae bacterium
ACATTGAAACCCGTATCTTTTGGCGTAGTTCTCTATTTTCGGTTGAAGTAATTTCTCCATTCTTTTCCAGCTTCTGTTTTTTCGCGCATTCGTATCCATACCAACCTTAACTCCCGTAAAATAATCTTCGATACTCCTTGCGGCGAGATTCAAGAAAAACTTTTTAAGACCGGCCTTATCGACAAATTCAACGATTTTGTCCAACTCGTCTTTATTGTCCGAGGAAAATTTCGCAAAATTTATTTCGGAAATGTTAAAGTTCCAATTCAAAAAATCTTCTGTTAAAACAAGATTTTTACCATCTTTTTCCGAGATTGCAAGCAAAAGTGGGATAACTTTCGCCGATTTCGGGTATTTAGTTAATAATTCTTTCAGATCTTTGTCGAACGTTTTGTCTTTTATCAATATGTTAAACAGCGGGATCTCAAACTTGTATTCGCTTAACTGTTTTGAAACCTTCTTCCAATTGACAAGGAATCCAAAATCTTTATTCGTGGGTAATAATGTCTTCCAAAACTCCCTTATGATTTCTTCTTCATCTTTGAGTTTCAAAAACTTCGGCAATCTCGGATCCATAAATTCTCCCTAATAATTTTTCACAAGAATTTCCCTTACTTCCGTCCTTCCGGCAATAGTCGCACTTATGTACCTTTTTACTATGATAGTTTTAATATCAAAACCGGAATACAATTTTTGAAAAAAGCCGTCTTTTGAATAGGAATTACTGAGCATAAACTTCACATTTTTCCGATCTATTTTTCTTACAAACTTTGCAAGCCTTTCTTGTTCTTTATCATCGAACGAATCGCTATTATAGGAAGTAAAAGAAGAAGTTTCGGAAATCGGGCGGTAAGGAGGATCGAGATAAACGAACGTATTTGCACCTATTTCTTTTTCGATCAACGTAAAGTCTCCCGCTATCAGTTCTGTATCCGATAAAAGTCTGCTTGCATTCATCAAATTCTTTTCCTCGCAAATTACCGGATTCTTGTATCTTCCGAACGGAACGTTGAATTTTCCTTTGGAATTCACTCTGTATAATCCGTTGAAACAAGTTTTATTCAAAAACAAAAACAAGGCAGCTCTCTCAATATCAAATTTTCTCTTGTTGTTGAATTTCTCCCGCATAGCATAATAAAACTCTTTTCTGTCTTTACTTTCATAAAATCTTTTTTCGAGTTCTTTCAAAATTTTGATAAGAGAAGCCACATCGTCTCTAACGGAAGTATAGGCATTTATGAGATCTTTGTTTTTGTCCGCAAGGATCACCTTTTCGAAATCGAACATTGATTTCAGTTTGAAAAACAACGCTCCTCCGCCCACAAACGGCTCCGCATAGACTTTTATTTTTCCTTGGTATATCTCCGTCGGGAGATTTTTTATTAAAATATGTAAAATTTGCCTCTTACCACCTGCCCATTTTACGAAAGGTTTTGCTTCCGAAACACTTGAAACGCTATTCTCAGTTATCATTTTTTACAGGTTTGTTGTTTTCGTCCACGAAAACGATGGAAGGTTTGAAATCTTTAAGTTCCTCCTCAGAATATATTGCGTATGCTGCAATAATTACAAGGTCTCCCACTTCACCTTTTCTTGCGGCAGCACCGTTCAGCTCTATGCAGCCGCTTCCCTTTTCTCCGTAAAGCACGTATGTGGAAAACCTCTCGCCATTTGATATATTATACACGTCCACTTGTTCAAATTCTTTGAGATTCGCCTTTTCCGCGAGATCTCTGTCTATGGTGATGCTGCCTTCGTAATTCAGATTTCCCCGCGTAATTTTCGCCCGGTGAATTTTTGATTTAAGCATTATTCTTTGCATCAATAATCACCTCCGCGTTGTCAATAAGCCGGGCAATTCCGAAATAAGCGGCCACGGCAATCAAAACATTTCTGTCTATGTAAGAAACATCTTCCAATGTATACATATCTACGATCGAAACATAATCAATTTTTTTAAGCGTTTTTGCGGAGCGAATCATTTTCTCCATCTCATTAATCACTTTTGCCGCATCGCGCTCCCCGGCAAGAATCATCTCTTTCCCTTTTTCGATTGCCTTATGAATAATGGTTGCGTCTTTTCTCTCATCCGGTGTGAGATATTTGTTTCGCGAACTCATTGCAAGCCCGTCTTTTTCCCTTACAATGGGGCAGGGAATGATTTGCGTATCCAAATTCAAATCTTTTGACATCCTTTCAAGCACCCTGAATTGCTGATAATCTTTCTTGCCGAAATACGCCTTATCGGGTTTTACAATATTAAAGAGTTTTAGCACAACCGTTGCAACGCCTCTAAAATGAGTGGGCCTGAATCTCCCGCACAAATTCTTGGTAAGTTCCGTGACTTCGACATAAGTTTGGAAACCTTCGGGATACATTTCTTCCGCCGAAGGGATAAAAACAGCGGCAACGCCTTCTTTTTCAAGTTTTTCACAATCACCTTTTTCGTCTCTCGGATATTTGTCCAAATCTTCGTTCGGCGCGAATTGAGTGGGATTTACAAAGATGCTTGCAACAACAATATCATTATCCTTTTTTGCGGCACGCACAAGGGAAAGATGCCCCTCGTGAAGATAACCCATAGTGGGAACAAACCCTATTGTGTTTCCTTCCTTATGCACGGCATCGGAAAACTCCTTCATTTCATTTACGGTTCTTATTATTTTCATTATTCATTCTCCTTCTTCAGATGAAAAACGTTATCTTCGGCAGGGAAACGCCCGTTTTCCACATCGGAAATGTACTCTTTCACAGCATTTCCAATATCCTCGTATAAGTTTCTGTATTTTTTGACAAAACGCGGAGTAAAATCCGGATCCATCCCTAAAATATCCGTAATAACAAGAATTTGCCCGTCGCAATACCTTCCCGCACCGATTCCGATTGTAGGAACCTGAACGGTTTCCGTAATTTCTTTTGCAATTTCCTCGGGCATCCCTTCGAGAACTATGCTGAAAACTCCCGCCTCTTGCAACGCAACAGCATCATTTATAATCCGCTCGGCTTTGTTTTTTGTTTTCCCCTGGATTTTATAACCGCCGAATACGTTTACGGACTGAGGGGTAAGCCCTATATGCCCCATCACGGGAATACCAGAAACAACGAGTTTTTCAACAAGGTGCGCTACCCTTTCTCCGCCTTCCAATTTTACGGCCTCCGCACCTGCTTTTAAAAGTAAACCTGCATTTCTAATCGCATCACTTTCCGAAGTTTGGTAGGACAAAAACGGCATATCTCCGACAAGCAAGGCATTCTTAACACCTCTTTTTACGATTTTTACGTGATAAAGCATTTCCTCCATATTCACTGGCAACGTGGAGTCCAAACCTTGAACAGTCGTCCCAACCGAATCTCCCACGAGAATAATATCTATACCGGCGCGATCCAAAATCCGGGCAAACATAAAATCATAGGCGGTTAAGGCTGTTATAGGCCTCTTGCCTTTTAATCTTTTAACCTTCGGAACAGTTATTTTGCTCATTTAACACCTTCCTTATATCATCAATCTTTCTTTTGTTAAGCCCCTTTTGCTCTGCAATACTAAGTGTAGCAAATCCTAAAAAAATGTAAATGTTTTTAAGTATCGGGTCTTTAATGGCCGTAAGATGTTTCTTCACGGTATCCGCATCTCCCCTCTCTATGGGTCCAGTAAGTGCGGAAACGGTCCCCTTGTTTTCCATATTTTCCAAAACGCCTTTAAGCAAATTTACAATAGCGGATTTGGCATCGTTTTCCCGAAAACCGATCTCTTTCAAAATATTTACGGATATATCCGCAAGAGATACAGTATAATTCGCAGCAAGAACCGCAGCAAGATGGTACAAAATTTTATTCTGCGGTTTTATCTTCACGAACTTTCCTTTTATTTTTTTAACAATTTCTTCCAAGACAGTCTCCGCAGTTTTATCGCCCTCAAAAGTAAACAATGTTTCCTTTATCGATGAGGCTGCAATCACGGGATCGGCAAAAGATTTCAAAGGATGTAAAGACGCAACGTGCGAAGGAAGAAAGTTTAATATTTCGGAGGACAAAGCACCGCTTGTATGAACAATGACTTGTTTTTCCGTAACAAACTGTTCAATATTTTTTGCCGCATTTGTTATTTCGGAATCAGGAACCGTTAAAAAAACAATATCCGAACCGCCGCATTCTTTAACGGAGCAAGCCTTTGCACCGGAAATACTTGCCGCCTTTTTTGCACTTTTCATACTTCTGCTTGCAATAAAAACCTCAAACCCGGCATTTTCGAAAATAATGCTTAACGTAGTGCCTACGTGCCCCGCACCTATAATAAATACTTTCATAAAATCATTATACAACAAAAAATTATTTCGGGATAGTTTCTTTCTTTTCCCTGAGCAGTTTGTAAAAATAAATTCCGCCTATCAGTGTGGGGATATAAAAGGAAACAAGCCTGTAAAGAAGGGTAAGTTGAGCGATTGAACGAGGAGCAAACGGCTTGAAGAAGGCGGCAAATGCCGCATCCATTATTCCAATCCCTCCGGGAGTTGCACCAACGCTTGTGGTAAACTGCATTGCTATTTGGGAAAGCAGGATCTCTTTTAATGAAAAGGGTATGTTGAGCGCCTTAAAGGAAAGCGGGGTGAGAAAAAGAAAAAGAGTTTGAGCAATAAACGCAACAATTACGGAAAGGAATGAAAGAACTTTATTCTCCGTAAAAAACAGAGAAAGACCCTTCGAAAAATCATCGATTGAGCGCTCCAACCCGCTCGGGTCGAATTTGCCGGGAAACATCTTCTTTGAAATAAACTCTATAATACCCTTTGCTTTCTTTGGGAAACGCATAAAAAAGAAAGCAAAAAACGAAAATACAAAAACAACAGACGCAAGGCTCATAAAAAAATCTTTCCTTAAACCGGTGATAAAACCGTGCGGCGTTACAAGCAAAATAACGGAAAATACAAGATAAACAACTAACGTCAAAATCATATAAAGCACGCTTATTGCCGTTGCTTTTCCCACGGATTCGGCAAATTTGGAAAGAAAATACACCTGTGTGGGAATTCCGCCGGAATAGAACGGCGTAACATTAGATCCGAAAATCGAGGCAAGGACAATCTCGAAACTTTTTGAAAAAGAGATCTTTCCTCCGGAAAGCTTAACTACGATATAAAATTTGAGCGCATCAAAGAACCATATAAGGAGAAGGAACGCAAAAAGCAAAATGAGGTAAAAAACGTTTATTCTGTGTATAAAATCTCTTAAATTTGTCTCTCTGAAAAGGAAAAAGAAAATAACTACAAAGGTAATAAGAACAAGAAGGACGGCCTGAGAAACCCTTTTCTCTACGTTCTCAACGCCGCCCTTATTACTCATCTCTCCGCTTTGGATAACCTTATAGATTATTTATCTATTTCGTCCGACACGTAGAACTGCTCTATATCACCATTTCCTTTTTTAATCAATTCTTCCTTTTTCTTTTTATATTCTCTCGTTTTCTTTGCTACTTCGGGGAAGTCGCGTTCAAATACAGGCCTCGAAAGTTCCTCCCACTCTTTGGAAAGTCTGTCGAGATGTTTTCCGACTTCTTTGTACATATTTTCCAATGTTCCGTCGGTTCCGCGTACACCGGGAAGAGATCCGATCTTCCTGAAATAGTCCGGATGGTCAACAAGCAAACAAGGGCTCAAAAGGTTGTCGGAATAAGGCTGAAGTTTCTGAATCTCCTTGAAGAACGGGAGCTGCAACGCTTCTTTTAGAGACATATCATTGATATTGCCCTGTGAAAGGTGGATGAATGCACACGGTTCGATTCCGCCGTCCGCGGTAATATGGATATACCTTCTGCCACCCGCAAGGCATCCGCCCGTGTAAGGCCCGTCATTCCAGAAGTCTGCGGCGAACAAAGGCTTTGTTGCACGAATTTCATGAATTCTCTGATATGATTTAAGCCTCTGTTGAGGAGTTAACATTAAATTCACGTCAGGAGTTCTTCCAATCGGAATATACTGGAAGTACCACGCAATTTTCGCCCCTTTGTTAACCATAAAATCAACAAACTCGTCGCTCAAAATTTCGTCGATGTTCTGGTTTGTTTCCGTTACGGAATATCCGAACGGCACACCGACTTTTTTGAGATTATCCATCGCTTTTATTACTCTGTCCCAGGCACCTTTGCCTCTTCTCCAATCCGTTTTTTCCTTAAAACCTTCCACGCTTATGCAGGGAACGGCATTTCCCGCATCGGCAAGTTTTTCGGCAAACTTCTCCGTGATAATGGAACCGTTCGTGTAGAACATAAATGCCATATCGTTATGCTTTTTCAAAATCTCAAAGAAATGCGGGTAGAGGGTGGGTTCTCCGCCTGAAAGAACAATGAAGTAAATACCCATCTCTTTTGCTTCGGTAAGGATTCTGTCCAACGTCTCAAAAGACATTGTTTTTGCCTGATCGTAAGAGCCTGCCCAACAACCGATGCAGTTATAATTGCACTTTTCCGTGGGATCTATAAGTAAAAACCAAGGGACATTAACCTTCTCTTTCTTAGTATATTCCCTTTGTTTCGGAATTCCCATCCAGGCAGCATTTACCACGAAGTTTTTTGCAAGCTTGTGCGCGACATCGGGACGCGTATCCTTCATTAAATTAATCAACAAATGGATTCCAGGCCTATCGTTATCGGCAAGTTTTTTAATACCGTTGATCTGCTCCTTAAATACAGGCAAGAAGGAAAACTTATTGGCAAGCGATGCAACTGTATCTATCGCCTTGTATACGTTTCTCTCCGGATTTTTTTGCAAATAGCTCACAACACCGTCTATTGTTTTTGAAAGCACCAGTTTTTTCGCATTTTCTCCTAAACTCATTTTACACCTCCATATTTTTTCTTATTTCGGTATTATACCATTTCTCGAATTACATTCAATACCTTTTTCTGTTCCGCAGGAGTTATAAGCATCACGTTTTCTCTGAACAACTTCTGCAAATTCTTAAATTTCGTGATTGTATAGTTCCTCAAATGAAGCTTTTCCAACACACTCTCTTCTCTTTCAGAGAGAGAGAACATCAGTTCCACAAGAAATGAAAGCAATACCGAGGGCTTCATTTTTGACTCAAATAGCTCATCGAGATTCACAACTTTTTTAATATCGATCTTAAACGCTTTCGCGAATATTATAAAAAGAACGGTAGTATAAAGAACAACAGCAAGGGGATTTTTTTCTTTTTCAACCTTCCTCGAAACAACGGAAATTGCCTTTGATATGCCCATCTTCTCGTATTTTTCAACGCGCTCCTTAACCCACTCCGAAATGACATTAAGCGTGGATTTTTTACCTGTTTGTTCGGTCATCTCGACACTTGCCGTTTTCGGGATAAAATGAACCTTAGAACGGCCGGGACCGGGATGAACCTTGTATTCAACCTTCAAAAATCCTTTTTTGTAGAGTTCCTGTAAAATATCATACGCTGTCCATTTGCTTACGTTCATCGCTTCCGCAACAAGTGTGTACTCCACAGGTTCACCGGTTTCTTTGTAAATTTCAACAACCTTTTCCAAAAATTGCCTTTGTCTATGCGTCAATTTCGTATAAAACTGTTTTCGTGTGTATAGACGCGCCATAATTACTTCCCTCCCTTCCGAATACAAAATTTCCTAAATTCACTAAAATTATATCCAAAAAATCATTAAAGTCAAGTTTGAAAATATTTCACAAATATAT
>JAGHAO010000217.1 GCA_021161495.1 Caldisericaceae bacterium
AACGACGATTCCGCCCAGAATAAGCGGCCATGCGATAAAGGAGAGCCCCATTACCGCACCGAAAGTCAAAGCAAAAAATCCTATGAATATCATTACGAACCCTATTCCGAAATATTTGGATTTTACCCTTGCAGGGCTTCCTCCTTCGTAAAATCCGTTTTCGACAAGTTCTTTATTGATGAGTTTGTAAAGCTTCGGAAGATGATTTGCAAAATTATACTTCAGATCCGATAGTCTAACATAGTCAAGTGCACCGAACATATATTTGAGGAGTTGCTTTTCGAAGGGCTTCAAATCTTCCATACTTTTTTCTCTGTTGAGGGTATATACGTAGTCCGTACCTCTCAAAAAACCGCCCTTTATTTCTTCCATTTTCAGATATCCCCTGTTTGCGAGGTCGATAATGGTTGCAATCACTTCCTTAATTGTGGCTCCTTGCTTTAAGAGTGCCCCTACGACAGCAGGAGGTAAGTCGCTGGGAGGTTCTCGCAGACATTCCGCATATTCGGGGACCTTGTATTCCCTTCCCTTTTTGTACCATTGCAGGAACATAAACACAACGATAAAGAGGAATAGCAAAAGGCTTATAAGGGTTTTCAAACCGGCTATTTTTGCCTTTCGTGCGTTTTCTTCCGCTTGTTTTTTTAAGATGTCCACGGCACTTCCGGGGTGTACTTTTACGCCTTCGGGCATCATTACAAGCCCTTTTGGCATAACGACAGCAACACCGATAAATTGGCCGGGTGCAATGTCCTGAGCCTGAAAAGTAACTTTATCTCCGCTAACTATTGTGACTTTTCCTGTTCCTACGGGAAGTCCGAATCCCCATGCTTTGATTTCGTTTTTTGTTGCGCCTTCCGGAAGATGTACGGTTACGTTTGCTTTGTCAATCATTACCTCGTTTCCGGGAGGTATCGCATAATATTGGAACAGCGTATCTTTTTCATAAAATGCGATTGTGCCGTATTTTGCGGCGCCGGTTACCGTGTACGTGATTACGAAATGCTTAACCGTGTCTTTTGCTTCGAAGTTTATTTGTATATATGCGGAATTGCCTTCCTTGTATGCCCTGAAAGTCCCGGGAGTCCCGCTGCCTAATCTGTAAGGAATTTCTTCCCCGTTTTTATCTTCGAATACTTTTATACTCTCTATGCTTTCTATTTTGTTCAGATCTATTTTGCGTTTGTACCAATGGTATGCTTTGCCCCCGTCGTGTGAACCGAAATAGAGGATTGTGTCTTCTCTTACGTTAAGGTTTCCGTTTTGCAAAACATCAATGTTTACATCCCATTCGTTATATCTGTATGAAGCAAAAGCGTTCTTGAATGGAACAAACAATGAAATCATTAAAATTGCGATGATGATTAGTGCAAATATCTTTCTATTTTTCATTTTTCCCTCCTTTTAAAAAAAGTATAAATAGCAACCCTATAAGCCCTTCCATTACGAGAAGGACTTTATACGTAGGGGGGAGATTCTCTTTTTTGAGGAGTGCAAGGCTTAGAAGCCCGCACCCCAGCCATATCAAAACTATAATTGAAAGGATCACTTTGTTTTATCTTCGCCTTCCTCTTTTATCAGTTTGTATCCGCAGTAAGGGCAGAATTTGGAATTCACGGGGATCTGTTTGTGGCAGTTCGGGCACTCAATCATTTTCGGAGTATCCTTAACGAGTTTGTATCCGCAGTTGGGGCAGAATTTGGAATCTGCAGGGATAATTGCTCCGCAATTCGGGCATTTGATCATAACTTGCTGGTTTTGCCCCTGCTTTTCCGCATTCATTGCCTGCTGCATCATTCCCGGGATAATCATACCCATTCCCATACCCATACCAAGTCCTGCACCTGCTGCCGCAGTTCCTCCGGGAGTCGGATTTTTTGCTGCTTCTTCCATTGCCTTTGCAGCCTTGAATTGCAGATACTGGTTCATATTTCCTATTGCATTCATACCGGTGCGTTCGTCGATAACCTTTTGAACTTCTTCGGGAAGAGTGATTGAAGAAATATAAAAATCCACGAGTTCAAGCCCGTATTTTTTAAAATCGTCCAATATTCTCGATTTTGCCACTCCGCTGAGTTCGTCGTAAAGTTTGGGGAGGTCGAATATTGATTCTATTCCTTCTCCGAGAACGTCCGTGTATCTCGATAGGATAATGGAACGGTAAAAGTCCTGAAGTTCTTCTGTTGTATAGATTCCCTGCGTTCCCACAACCGTGTTTACGAACAGATACGGATCTGTTATCCTTACGCTGTAAATTCCGAATGAACGCAATCTTACCATTCCCAATTCTTTGTCTCTGTAAAGAATCGGCTGCTCGGTTCCCCATTTGAGGTTTGTAAATACCTTTCTGTCGACGAAAATTACTTCTGCCTGAAACGGGCTTTTGAATCCGTAAGGAAGTGAGAGAAGTTTTGTAAGAAGTGGGAGGTTTTGTGTGGAAAGTATGTGCCTTCCCGGGCCGAATACGTCAAGTGCTTTTCCGTCTCTGAAGAATACTGCGCTTTGAGTTTCCCTCACTATGAGTTGAGCCCCCATTTTTATATCCGCCGAGCCTGTTTCCGGAAATCTGTGCACCATTTCCGTGCCGGTTTGGTCAAACCATTGTATGATCTCTATTGCCATAATAAACCCCCTTTAAGAATTATGAAATTCCGGAAAGGATGTTTTGCCTTTCCGTGATCTTTTCCTCGAATTTTTTCAGTTCTTCTTCTATCAATTTGACCTGCTCTTTTGCCGTTTTCGACGCGTCTTTCATTATATCTTCCGTTTCTTCTATGAGCGATACGAGAGTTGCGTCGATATTGTAAAGATTGTCAAGTTCCGGTGTGTCCACTTTTATTGCTCCGAAAAATCCGGAATAACCGTGTGGAGCGTATTGGATTTTGTCGATCACCATCTGAAAATGCTTTACGAGGTCGTTTAATTCGTTTAATGTGTCGAAGTCATGTGCCTTAAAAAGTTCATTTGCTTTTTTCATTAAAGCATCTTTTGATTCCCTTAACCTGTTTGCAAGGTAGTCTCTTAAGAGTTTGTCCGCGGTTCTTCTTTTTTCTCTTTCGAAGTATCCTGCAAAGCCCGGTATCTTTTCGATCAATTTTTGATACCAGTTTTCTCCTTCGTCAATCTTTTTTCTCAAATCGTCCATAAATCCCTCCTTATTCTTGTTATGTTATATTATACGGACTATCCGTATTGAAATCAAACCTCGTCTATTTTGCCTGCCAAGTAGTATTTTGCACGTGCCCTTACTTTTACTTTGCCGGCCTTATTTCTTATATCTCCTTCCGTTTCCACGACTTTGAATCTCACATTTTTTATCCATCCTCTTGCTATCAATTCCTCTCCGATGTAAGATGGTTTTATGTAACGAGTGTGAAGTTCCGTGGTATAAGCAACGTATCCTTTTAAGTATTCTATGTTTCCCATTGCGTCGTCCAATATTGCGGCAAGAATACCTCCGTGCGCAATTCCGGGATAGCCTTCGTATTCCTTTTCCAATGAGAATTCGGCAATGGCAACTCCATTTTCGAGATACCTGAATTTGATATGCAGTCCTTTCGGGTTGGTCTCACTGCAAACAAAACAATAGTTCGCTTTCTTCATTCTTATCCTCCTAATTTTTCAAGCGGTGCATATCTTAAATCCAATTTCTTTTTGCCCACTTTTATAAAATCAATCACTGCGTAAGGTGCTTCTCTGTCCGTATTGATTTCGTAAACTTTCCCCACTCCGAAAACTCTGTGAAGCACTTTATCTCCCACATTAATTCTGATTTCCGTTTCATACGGTTCTTCGTTTATCTCTTCGTTTTCCAAAGAAATTTCCGAAATAAATCTCGAAGGTTGCGTAGGGGCATAAACTCCGTATTTGTTTCTCCTGTGCGCATAAGTGAAGAATACTTTTTCTTTTGCTCTGGTTATGCCCACATAGAAAAGCCTTCTTTCTTCTTCAAGTTCTTTCGAGGATTCAAACGCCCTGTAATGCGGCAAGAACCCTTCTTCCAACCCCACTATGAAAACAACGGGGAATTCCAAACCTTTTGCGGTGTGGAGAGTCATAAGCGTTACTCTGTTTCCGTCCTTTGCCGTGTCCATATCCGTTATTAACGAAAGGTGCGTGAGAAAGGCGGTAAGAGACGTATCTTCCGACTCTTTCATAAATTCGCTTATCATATTTATGAATTCCTTCACGTTTTCTACGCGTCCTTCACCTTCGATTCCTTTACTCATAAGGTATTTGTAATACCCGGTTTTTGAAATGATTTCTTCGGTCAGTTGGCGTAAAGAAAGCATTTTTGCATCTTCTTTAAGTTCTTTTATCAGTTCGTAAAACGCCTTGAGATTTTTCGCCCCGCTTCCGGAAAGTTTGTCGTTTTCGATAAGGTATTTCAATGATTCGTAAAGTGTGAGCCCGGTTTCGTTCTTAGTATCCTGAATTTTTTTGAGCGTTGCCGGCCCGATTTTTCTGGGTGGCACATTTATTATGCGTTTAAAGCTTAGATCATCCCGTGGATTGTTTATTACCGAAAGATACGCCATTATGTCTTTTATCTCAGCTCTGCTGTAAAAACGAACTCCGCCTATGATTCTGTAAGGTATCCCTTCCTCAATCAGGTATTCTTCAAATGTTCTCGATTGAAAATTCATCCTGTAAAGAATTGCAAAATCGCTGAAACGTTTGCCCTCCTGTTTTCTTATTTCCTTTATTTTTTTAACGACAAAACGTGCTTCGTCGATTTGGTCGGCTGCTTCGTAAAGGCGAACGGCGTCTCTCAGGTGCTTATCGCTGAAAAGTGTTTTGCCGCTTCTTACAGGGTTGTGCGATATCAGTTCGTTTGCAACGTCGAGAATTTCCTGAGGGGAACGATAATTCTGTTCGAGTTTAATTATTTTTGCATCGGGATAATCGTCCTGAAATTTAAATATGAGGTCGGATTCCGCTCCGCGGAACGAATATATGCTTTGGTCGTCATCCCCGACAACGGTTATCTTTCTGTGGTTTTCCGCAAAAATTTTTAAAAGTTCGTATTGGGATCTGTTCACGTCCTGGTATTCGTCCACTAAAATGTATTTGAATTTGTCCTTGTAGTAAAACGCTATATCCTGATGCGTTTTGAGTAATCTAACGGTTAACATTATAAGGTCGTCGAAATCGAGTGCGTTGTTCTCTTTTAATATTTTTTCATATCGTTTGTAAATTGAAGAAACCACGCTTTCGAAGTAGTCATGCGACATTCCGGAAAATTCCTTTGCGGTAATGAGTTTTCTTTTTATCGCCGAAATATGGTTCTTGATTTTTTTGGGATTGAAGTATTTCGGGTCGAAATCCGCTTCTTTTGTTGCCTCTTTTATAACTCTTATTGCATCCTCTTCATCCAAAATGGTAAAGTTTTTTTCATATCCCAAAACCGGTATTTCTCTTCTTAAAACTCTTGCGCAGATCGAATGAAACGTCCCTATCCACAGCCCTCTAATGTTTGCTCCTATCAGTTTTTCCACGCGTTCTTTCATTTCGTTTGCCGCTTTGTTGGTAAAAGTAACGGCCAAAATTCTTGAGGGCGGGATTTGCATTTTTTCTATCAGATAGGCAATTTTGTAGGTGATCACCTTTGTTTTTCCGGAACCCGCCCCTGCAAACACAAGCAGAGGGCCTTCATTATAAAGAACCGCTTCTTTTTGACGTTCATTCAAATCTTCCAAAAAGTCTTTCAAGGTGTCAAACCTCCGTTCGGCATAAGTTTAAGAAGATTGGAAACAGCAGGTAATAGGAAGAGGATGTAAAGAACAACAAGCACAATGATAGCAACAATGGGAGTGAAGTATATGCCCGTTGCAGTTCCCGCATCCGTTTGGTAAACTTCTTTTATTGCAATTATGAGAAGAACGATTTCCCATATGAGGAACAGAGAACTTACCCAACCGGGGAGAACGTAATTCATCGACACGGAAAATAGAAGGTCAAACAGTTTGTAAATAAGCATCGGTATGGATGCAAACGCCCAGGCGGTAAACAATGCAAGCCCGTTTGATTTTTTAATTGTGAACTGCGCAAGGAGTTCGTATATGC
>JAGHAO010000042.1 GCA_021161495.1 Caldisericaceae bacterium
CGGAAGTCTGGGTGCGTTCGATGAACACGTCTATTACAACGTTCCTTGCATCGTTCTCCCTTGTCTTGTTCGGAGGGCCCACGTTAAGGGACTTCTCAATGACACTTATGTTCGGACTTCTTTCGGGAACATACTCCTCGATTTATATCGCATCTCCCCTTCTTGTGCTCTGGCACAAAGGAAAAGACAAAGTCAAGACACCAAGGAAAGTTGCAACGGTTGAACCCGAACAGAAAACGGTTGGCATCTCTGCAGAATCTGGAAAAGCGACACTTTCTTCTCAAGGTGCGGATACAAATGCTACGACGTCGAAAACTCCAAAGAAAAAGAAGAAAAAGAAATCAAAAAAGAAATCCAAAAAGAGATAGATTTTTAAGGCGCCCTTCGGGGCGCTTTTTATCTCAAAATCCCCCTTCTATATAACTACGCATTCCTTTTTCTCGTTGTTTTACCAAGCAATGTATGGATTGTAAAGACATCTCAGGATGGCGAAGCGGGGGTTATTCTTGAGGAACGAGCGAAGTGAGTGACGAAGAATCTCGTTTTTGTCATGCTGCACTCCTTTCCTCGCCGAAGGCGAGCACTTATTTCAGCATCTCGTATTTCAATAGGAGTTTCGAGGGAAATGCGTTCCCTCGAATTGAAGACCCTGAATTAGTACATTTCAGGGCGACGAGGCAGAGTCATTCCGGACTTGATCCGGAATCTCGTATTTTTCCGCTTTTAGAGTGCACTTCAATAAAGAAATTAAAAACGAGACCCTGAATTAATACGCTTCAGGGCGACAGGGCGGGGAACATTTCAGGGCGACGAAAAGATAGCCATTATTTCTTATCCTGTTTATCATAGTTATAATTACAACCATTTTTAAGAAAAAGATTAAAAGCAAAGATCAATATCGGAACTTTTGGATTATATAGGTATAAAGGGCGGAGATTTCAGATTTTTATTTGAATAATTTTTTGTTCCTTAGTTTTTCTTTTGCTTCTCTCGGCAGATAAGAGACTAATTTTTCCGTAATTGTATAATACACGGTGCCGTTTTTGAAAACTTTGCTTACAAATCCTTTCTTTATCAAACTGTTTAAAATTCTTGTGCTGTTTACTCCTCTCAGTTTGTCTATTCGCTGTTTTGTCGCATCGGATTTTAACAGAATGGCAATGGTTTCCAGAGATTCCCTCGACAGCCCGGATTTTTTGACTTTTGCGAATTTTCGGTAGATATTTTTGTATTTTTCATTCGGGACAAATCTGTATCCTTTTTTTTCGGAAATAAGATTTATGCCCCTTGTTTTGTAATCTTCGCGTATTTCCAGCAGGAGTTCCAAAATCGTATCTGCCGGGAGTTTTAGGTGCTCCCTGATTTTCCCTATGGTGATCGGTTTGGGAGATACAAAGAGTATTGCTTCAATCGCCGCTTTGTACTCTTCTCTTTTCATTTTTGATCACGTATATCGGAGAGAACAAATCATCTTGCCTTATCAATATCTTTCCGTTTTTTGCCATTATGAGTATCGCAAGAAACATAAGCACAATTTCAATTTTCGAGTGCTTCTCCGCAAAGAAACCCTGAAACACTATTTTGTTTTTTTCTTTGAGCAACTTTTCTATCTCTTGCATTGCGTCTCTTATCGAATACGCATTCCTGCTTACCGTTTTTGTTTCAATGCATTTTTCTCTTTCGAGTATTTCCTTCACAATTTTGGAAAGTTTTGAAATAGGAACCTTGTTTTCCTCTTCCGTTTCCACGTAAACTCTGTTTATTTTCTCTTCTTCCGCTTTGAAACTGTTTTTGATTACGGAAAATATATCCAATATTTCCGTTTCCTCTTCAATGGATCTTTCTCTCTTGAAATTGGTTATGGAAAAGAGAAGGAGTAAAAGTTCCGACTTGAGCTTTATAAGCACACTCAATTCGAGGAGTGTTTCACCTATCTCCAAGTAGTTTTCGCTCCCCCTTATTTCCGTTATCTCCTTTTCCACGAGGCGGAGCAGATTTAGGGCGAGCAAATTTTCTCTGCTCTTTTCTCCTCTGCTTATCAGCGTTTCGACAACTTGTTTCATCAGTCTATTCTCATATGCTCCATCGTTTGCTTTAACGTTTCCGAGGCAACTTTTTTCGCTTTTTTGCTTCCTTCTTCGAATATTTCTTCTATTTCCTTTTGCTTCTGCGCAAGTTCTTTTCTTTTTTCGCGAATAGGTTTTAACGTTTTATTCATATTCTCCGCAAGATGCTTTTTGCAGGCAACGCATCCTAACGTTCCCGCCCTGCAATCCTTTTCTATTTGCCCTATTTCTTCTTTGCTGAAAATTTTGTGCAGTTTGAAGACAGTGCAAACTTCGGGATGCCCCGGGTCGTTCTTCCTTATTTTCTGCGGGTCCGTTATCGCACGCATTATTTTTTTCCGCGTCGCTTCCTCCGTATCCGCTATTTTTATGTCATTATCAAGACTCTTCGACATTTTTTTGCCGTCCACTCCGGGGATTGACGGATATTCCGTAAGCAAAGGCTTCGGCTCCGGAAAAAGTTCTCCGTAAAATCTGTTGAATCTTCTGACGATTTCTCTTGCTATTTCAAGGTGGTGAACCTGATCCTTTCCCACGGGAACGTAATTTGCCTTGTAAATAATAATATCGCTCGTCATCAGGATCGGATAACCGAGCAATCCGTAAGATGCGTTTTCTTTGAGTTTTAGGTCGCGAATCATATCTTTCACCGTTGTATTCCTCTCCACCCACGGTATCGGAACTATCATTGAAAGAAGAAGGTGCAAATAAGTATGTTCGGGCACCTTTGACTGAATAAATAAAGTGCTTTTTTCCGGATCTATGCCGGAAGCAAGCCAATCGAGCATTACCTCTATGCGGTTTTGTTTTATCATCTCCGTGTGTTCGTATTTTGTCGTAAGCGCGTGCAAATCCGCTATGAAGAAAAACGAATCGTATTTTTCTTGAAGTTTTACGTAGTTTGCCACTGCGCCGTAGAGGTGCCCTATGTGAAGCTTTCCTGTCGGTCTCATTCCGCTTAATACTCTGTCCATAGCATCCTCCTACAAAAATAGTTTCAATATGGGTTGGAAAATGGCGTTTAATATCGTGTTAAAATGAAAGAAGGGAATCATAACAAGCGCCAAAATAAATATCATCCCGTATAGGTTCAGGGAATCGTCGAGCAACCACCTTTGCGGTCTCTTTGTCAGTGCGAATATAATTTTGGAGCCGTCGAGCGGCGGTATCGGGATAAGGTTAAAAACTCCCAAAAGAACACTGTACATTATGATGTATCGTGTAAGTATCGCAAAATAACTGAAATTGTTAAGAAAAGTGGGGGAGTGAATCATAAGTTTATAAATAGGAGAAAGTATTGCAGCTGTTAGAAAATTCATTCCGGGGCCTGCAAGGGATACGATAACCATTCCGGAGCGAAGGCTTTTTAACGCAAAGAAATCAACGGGAACGGGTTTTCCCCATCCGATTTTGAAGAATAGCAAGCTTAACATACCCACCCAGTCGATATGCCGTAACGGGTTCAGACTCAATCTGCCCATTGCTTTTGCCGTATTGTCTCCCAATTTGTATGCCGCATATGCATGCCCGAACTCGTGCAATGTTAATACAATAAGCACGGACGGCAACAAAAAAAGCAAAACATTTATCCAGTAAGACGCACTAAAATTAAACATCTTCCAACTCCTTTCCGGGTTTCAAATTTTCTTTATTATATCAGATAAAACGGCACTGTAAAATTTATCTTAGGTGCAGTTTTTTGTATATGAAATTCACGGGGGGAAGCATTGTGGGCCATGGTATTTGGGAAAGTGTGATTATGAGAGCCACTTTCGGGTCGAAAAATTGCATTGCAAGTACGATTCCTATTGAAACATTCATAAATACTTTTGAATTTGCAACCGCAATCTTTTGCTTGTTATTCAGAAAAAATGCTTCGGTAAGTCCGGACAAGGCGAAGAGGAAATATACGGGATATATCACGAGAAGGTATTTTATTAACAGGATTGGGTGTTTATAGATAAACGGCGCGTTTACGGACATTACGATGAGCGAAATAAATGAGATGGGTACTGCGGTGAGGAATGTTCCGTAATTTTTCAACGCCAACGTCGCTTTGCCAAAAAACTTTCTGAATATAAAGGCAAGTAAAAACGGAACGAGGATAAGTTCCGCCATTGTCATCGAAACCCCAGTATAATTTAACTTTACCGTTTTTCCCATTAGCAAATAGAACAAAACGGGTATGGAAATCGGCGCCAAAAAGTGGCTGAATATGGTAATAACGAGCGTTAACGCACTGTCTCCTTCGGAAAGTTCCGTCATAGCCGCAGATGCAACTCCCGAAGGAACGGCGGAAAGCAGGAGTATGGCTGCGAGCAAATCGTTTTCCGTTCCGAAAAGCTTTAGCAGGAAGAACATTGCAACAGGCACAAGTAAAAGATTTGCAAGTGTTACATAAACAGGTATGAAAGGCCTTTTTATAAAAAGAATCAATTCGTCGAAATCGATTTTCAGGAATGACACAAAAAGGACAAACATTAAAATATATTTCAGGCTCCATTTAAGCGAGCCGAAAAACGGGAATATTAGCCCGAGTGGGATTCCGATAAGCAGAACAAGAGAAACGTTTTCTTCTACGAATTTTATTATCTTCATACAAGATATTAATTCATCCGGGAGCTTTTTCAAATCCTATTTTTCCCACCTTTCTTCCCTCCTCTTCCCCCCTTTTC
>JAGHAO010000075.1 GCA_021161495.1 Caldisericaceae bacterium
ATATGCTGCAAACAAGGACTGCGAAGAGAACTGCTCAGGCTGCCGTAAAGGTTGCGGTGGATATGGTAAAAGAAGGGCTTATTACTAAAGAAGAGGCAGTGCTCAGAGTAACGCCCACTCATATCGATCAGTTGCTTCACAAGATGATCGACCCGAATGCAAAGGTTACTCCTATTGCAAAAGGGCTTCCCGCATCTCCCGGTGCTGCGTCCGGTAAAGTAGTGTTTGACGTGAAAGAAGCTGCGGAAAGAGGGAAGAATGGCGAAGCGGTTATTTTGGTGCGTCCAGAAACAACTCCGGAGGATATCGAAGGTATGGCGCGTTCCAAAGGCATCCTTACAACAAGAGGCGGTATGACGGCGCATGCTGCGGTTGTTGCGCGCGGTATGGGTATCCCCTGCATTGTGGGTGCCGAAGAAATCAAACTTGACCTCGATAAAAAAGAATTTTACGTAAACGGCGTAACGGTAAAAGAAAACGACGTTATCACAATTGACGGTTCCAACGGAACGGTAATTTTGGGTGAAGTTCCTATGATTGAGCCGGGCCTTACTCCCGAACTTCAAGAACTTTTGAAATATGCGGACGAACTTAGGGAACTCGGAGTTCGTGCGAATGCAAACAACCCCGAAGAAGCGACACGCGCAAGAAATTACGGAGCCGAAGGAGTTGGGCTTTGCAGGACGGAAAGGATGTTCCTCAAACCCGATCGTCTCCCTCTTATGCAGGATATGATTATTGCGGAAACAAGAGAAGAAAGAATCAAATACCTCGACAAGTTGAGAGAACCTCAAAAACAGGACTTCTATGAAATTCTCAAAGCAATGGACAATCTTCCCGTAATTATCAGATTGCTTGACCCGCCTCTTCACGAGTTTCTTCCTCAAAGAGAAAGGCTTGAGAAAGAAATTGAGGAACTTAAAAAGAGCGGCAGTGATCCCGAACTTCTTGCAAAGAAAGAGAAGCAGCTCAAACGCTCCAAAGAACTTTCCGAGTTTAACCCGATGATTGGTTTCAGAGGATGCAGAGTTGGTATTCTTTATCCCGAAATTTACGAAATGCAGGTAAAGGCAATAATCGAAGCTGCGATTCAACTAAAGAAAGAAGGACATAATCCCAAGCCGAAAATTATGCTTCCTCTCATCGGTCACGTAAATGAAATGAAAATTCTTAGAGAGAGGGCGCTTAAAGTCATAGAAGAAGTTTTCGAAAAAGAAGGAACAAAAATCGATTATCAGATAGGAACGATGATTGAAGTCCCGCGTGCTGCGCTTACCGCTGACCAAATTGCGGAATATGCCGATTTCTTCTCATTCGGAACAAACGACCTCACCCAGACGACTTTCGCATACAGTAGAGACGATGCGGAAGCAACGTTCCTTCCTTATTACCTAAAAGAAAAAATCCTTCCCAAAGAGCCGTTTATTACCATTGACAGGGACGGTGTCGGAAAACTTGTCAGAATCGGTGTTGTTTTAGGAAGAAAGACAAAATCCTCTCTTGAAATAGGAATTTGCGGTGAACACGGAGGAGATCCGGAGTCAATCGAGTTCTTCCATTATGCGGGGCTTAACTATGTGAGTTGCTCTCCGTTCAGAGTTCCGATTGCAAGGCTTGCCGCAGCACAAGTTGCCGTAAAAGAAAAACAGAATAAGAAGTAAAGGTGTATAGAGAAGAATACGAAAAATTAGAAGAATCTTTGCTTTCCCCGAGGGCGGCTCTGAGCAGCCGCTCCAGGGGAAGAGAAAAACCGGAAGAGCAAGACCCTTACAGGACTTGCTATCAAAGGGATGTTGACAGAATTCTCTATTCAAAATCTTTCAGAAGGCTTCAATACAAGACTCAGGTTTTCATTGCTCCGCTCGGCGACCATTACAGAAACAGGCTGACGCATACCCTTGAAGTGATGACTATTGCACGCTCCATTTCGCGTGCGCTCAGGCTGAATCCGGACTTAACGGAAGCAATTGCTTTAGGGCACGATTTGGGGCATTCCCCGTTCGGGCATGCAGGCGAGGCGGTGTTGAATAAAAAATGCAAAGAATATGATCCTTCTTTGAGATTCTTTCATCCCGAGCAAAGCCTTAGGGTGGTGGACCGTCTTGAGAGTCGCATCCGCTCGAACGGAAAGAAGGTATTCGGGCTGAACCTGACATACGAAGTAAGAGACGGAATTTTGAAACACAGCAAAGGGCTTGCAGACCTTTCCTCGTTAAAGAATGCCGATCTTCCCGTAACTTTGAAAGGGCAGGTTGTCCGCATCTCAGATCGAATTGCGTACCTTCATCATGACCTCGACGATGCAATCAGGGCGGGTATTGTCTCCGAAAAAGATGTTCCCGATTTTGTCAATAAAGTTTTGGGAAACACCAATTCAAAGAGACTCTCCACACTTATTTTGGATGTGATCGAGTCCAGCAGGAATTCGGAAAAAATCGTGCTTTCCGACGATGCGGAAAAGGCAATGGATCTCTGGAAAAATTTTCTCAAAGAAAAAGTTTACATCGGTTCCGAACCGAAAAAGGAAGAAATTAAAGTAAGAGAACTCCTTTCATACCTGTTTGATTATTTTTATTCGCATCCGGAGAGGTTGAAAAAATATTTGCGTAACCACCCTATTTCCGAAATTTCTTCGGAACCGGTGGAAAAGATCAAAGAAGATAAAAAGGAGAGGCTTATCGTGATTTGTGATTACCTCTCCTCAATGACAGACCGTTATGCGATCGAAATTGCCAAAAATTTACTTTTCCCGAATCCGATGCCGCTCAACGATTAATCAAATATAAATATGACGTTAACACTGGCTCTTACCGTTATCGAACCTCCTTCTATCGGAACGGAAGATTTCCCCCCGATTGTTTCGTTGTCGAAGGTTTGTCTTACGAGAGGGGTAACATTTCCTGATTGAACTGAGATTGTTTTAATGCCTACAATTTTATAGTTTGTTTCACTGAGTGCCGCTTTCGCTTTTTCTCTTGCGTCTTCCACGGCTTTTGCTATTGCTTCTTTTCTTAGATTTTCTGTTTCGGAAGAATCAAAGCGGATTCCGTAAATGCGGTTTGCTCCGTTATTTGTTGCGAGAGTTATCACTTTTCCTATTTCGTCGAGTTTTGTTTTCACGGAAAAGTTTTCGGTTGCATCGAATCCGACGAGTACATTTTTCTTTTCCTCTTTGTTCCATTCGTATACCGGATTTAAACTTAGCCCTGTGGTCTTTATGTCCTTTTCCAAAATGCCGAAATTTTTCAGCACATCCAACACCCTATTCGCAGTATCCGAAAGTTCATCCATTGCCTCAGATGCGGTTTTCTTTCGAATTGATATGCCGAAATCTGCATATCCCGTGTCCGGTGCAACCTCAATTACGCCCTCTCCGCTTACTGCTATTGTGTGGTTTGTGTCAAAATTATCCGCCGATGCAACGGCACCGCTTTTTTGCGGAACCGCTTTTACCCCAAATGCCGCAAAACCAATTGCCACAATCAATACGACGATTCCAATCCATAATCCTTTTTTCATACTAAACACCTCCTATG
>JAGHAO010000071.1 GCA_021161495.1 Caldisericaceae bacterium
AAATTATATTGCCGAATTTTCTGCGGACAGCATATATGTATCTTCGTTTAAGCCCCCCGTACCGACTCTCAACACAATAAAAGGAAAAATTGTTTCACACAGGAAAAACGGAGAGAGAATCATCCTGAAACTCCTAACGGGAAATCGAATAATCACGGGGAACATACCACTATATATGTGGAACGAAATAAAAGGAAAAGACGTATTTATTATTGTAAAATACAGAGGAATTAAAGTTAAGGAGGAAACAAAATGAGCAAAACGTATGACGAATTAAAGGAAAAATTCGAAAAAATCGCAAAGGAACACAACCTATTTTCGGAAAAAGTTTTAATAAAAGCTTTTCCGCTTACTCCGGAAGAAGCAATAGGGAATCCTTCCGATTTGGACTATCCGCTTGTGCGCGGCAGAGAAAGATTAATGGAAGCCACGTTCAAGGGCGCAAAAGGACAAGCATTCACGGATCTGTACGGAAATTTCGAGGGCACGATTCGTGACGTATTAAATATCGAAACCACAAACGATTACAGAAGGGCAATATTCATTGCAACATTGAATGCCGTTCTCAGGGGATTGAATCTCATAACAAACACTATTCATTGCAAAAACGACGAACCGAGAGAATGTGCGAAAAACGCCGTAAAATTTATTAAAGAAAATTACGGCAACCCCAAAGTGTTCCTTGTCGGATTTCAACCGCGGTTTGCCGAGTTTTTTTCCCAAAATTTTCAATTGAGAATTACCGACCTCGACAGAGAACAAATAGGCAAAAATATCAACGGCACAATTGTGGAAGACGAAACCTCGGCGGAAAAAAACATACGCTGGGCGGATATTCTTTGGGTTACGGGCACCACAATCGTAAATGACACAATTTCCCAATTTCTAAACCAAAACAAACCCACAATATTTTACGGAACCACAATAGCTGGAACAGCATATCTTTTGGGATTAAAAAGATTCTGCAGCGTAAGTAAATAGTTCATAGTTTTTTCATATTCTATGGTATAATTGCAACATATGGGAAAAATTACATTCTACGACGGAGTAAAAGAAATCGGGGGGACTAAAATATTCTTGGAAATCTCGAAGAAGAGGTTTTTTCTTGATTTCGGAATGAATTATAAAAAAAGGAACCTCTTTTTCGAAGAGTATCTTAATCCTCGCGTTGCAAACGGCATAGGGGATCTGTATTTCCTTGACCTTATACCGAAAATAAAAGGACTGTACAGAAAGGACCTCGTAAAATTCATCCGACAAGAAGGGGTTGAGGAGTTAGGAGACGGAAAAGAAAAAGATTTTGTTGACGGAGTGTTTTTATCACATGCGCATTTCGACCACTCCGGATATATAACTTTCCTTAGGGAAGAAATCCCTGTTTATACTTCCAAAATTACGGAAACAATTCTCCGTGCAATGGAAGATGTTTCGGTAACCCAGTTCGAAACCTCCATATTCAAGTTCATAAGAAGGCCCGCCGTAAAAACGTACAAGGATCCGGAATATTACGGCACACATAATGCAGTAAATATTTCCGGCAAGTTAACTTTTAATTCCGTAAACGTTTTTTCATATCCCGTGGATCATTCCGTTCCCGGAGCAATGGGGTTCGTATTTACCGGAAATGAGGGAGCAATAGTTTATACCGGAGACCTCAGGTTGCACGGAAAACATGCAAAAGACACGGAGGATTTCGTGGAAAACGCACGCGCCTTCAAACCGAAAATTCTCATAATAGAGGGAACAAATCTTCGCGGGGAAAACAAATCGTCTGAAAAAGAATTTTGGACGGAAGAAAAAGTTTACGAAAGAGCAAGGGACGTAATCAAGAAAACAACAGGGCTTGTTATGGCAGATTTTTCGATAAGAGATGTAAACAGATTTATGACTTTTTACAATTTGGCAAAAGAGAACAAGAGAAAATTCGTTATAACTTTGAAAGACGCATATCTCTTGAACGCAATGCATAATGCCGGAATGGGAGTTCCGTCGCTAAACGATCCTCTCATATACGTTTATCTTAAAAAGAAAAAAACCGGAACTTACGATATGAAAAAAGATTACAGCGAAAAATGGATTAAAAAACTGTTCGAATTGAATATAAAAACAGTAAAAGCTTCGGATATCCGGAAAAACGAGGGAGACTACGTATTTGTTATGAGATATTGGGACTTGCAGGAACTCATAGATTTGCGCCCCCCGAAAGGGAGTAAATACATACATTCATCTTCCGAAGCACATTCCGAAGAACAGGAAATAGACGAATGGAGAATGAACAATTGGCTGAAAAAATTCGGCCTTTACCCGAGAGAGCATATACACGCCTCCGGGCATGCAAGAAAGGAAGATCTATTCAAAATAGTATCCGAGATCAATCCGGAAATTATCATTCCGGTACACACGGAGCACCCGGAAGAGTATGTAAATAAGTTCGGTAGTAAAGTGAAAATAGTGGAAGAAGGAGAGACAATTTCGTTTTAGGAGGTGATCGTATGGAAGAAACAAAAGGTAGGAGTTGGCTGGTTGCTTTGATCGTCGGAATTATTATAGGAGGAATCTTAGGCGGAATTTTCGGAACGTATATTGTGTTCCAAAACCCTAAGATGTTTCCCTGGGCAAACAAGGTGGCAACGGCACCCACACAGAACAACAATACACAGAATCCCCCGATCAATATAAATCCCGGTAATATCGCGCAACCTGCCATAGAAACCGCCGTTGAGAACGTTTTTCAAGAGGTTTCCCCCGCGGTTGTGAGAATTGTATCCACAAAAGAAGTGCTTGACTTCTTCTTCCTTCAAGTTGTTCCGCAGCAGGGGCTCGGTTCCGGAGTAATCATAAGGCCTGACGGTCTAATCCTTACGAACAACCACGTAATAGAAGACGCAAACAAAATCCAGGTTACATTAAGCAACGGGAAAACGTACAAAGGAAAAGTTGTGGGTGCGGATCCGATAAGCGACGTAGCGCTTGTAAGGATAGACGCAAAAAATCTTCCCTACGTGCAACTGGGCGATTCCTCGAAACTCAAAGTAGGACAGTTCGTTGTTGCAATCGGAAATCCGTACGGACTTGACCATACCGTAACAGTAGGGGTTGTAAGCGCGCTGGAAAGAAACATAAATGTCGGCGATAGGACTATGCACGGCGTCATACAGACAGATACGGCAATTAACCCCGGAAAC
>JAGHAO010000112.1 GCA_021161495.1 Caldisericaceae bacterium
TCAATACGGCTTGTTCTATTCGGATACATTGGGAGAAAACTGTAAGTGGAACAAATTTTTTGACAAATATACAATCACGTCCCTTTCGTATGTAGGAAACAATCTTCTTATTGGAACCAATGCCGGAATTTTCTCCGGTGACGTAATGAAGGATCATTTTGGTAAATTGAATTTTATCGGTGGTAACCCGTATATTGTTTCTATGTGTAGAGTAATGGACAATGTTCTTGTAGCGGTGAGGGATTTCGGAATTTTTGCAACCGGAAACGGGAAAAGGTTCTTCAATTTGGGAATTGATTCTTTCTCCGAGGTTTCGAGTATTTATTTCGATGAAGATTCCGATTCGTTGTTTGTGGGAACATCGGAGGGGGATCTCTGGGTGCTGAATCTGTCCGAACCTTTTCTTGTTTCGGAAAGTTCGGTTAATGTAGGCTCGATTACAAAAGGAAAAACAGGGGAAGGAGATATTGAAATTCTCAATTTGGGCAAGGGAACACTTGTCGGAAAGATTAAATCTCCTTATTTCATTTCCTTTAGCGATAATAAAATTAACGGAGCAAAGCCTCTTCATTTTCGAGTTGACACGGATTCGTTAGCGGAGGGAGAGTATACCGAGCCCGTAAATCTCGTGACGAACGGCGGCAATAAAACTGTATATGTGGGGTTTAAAGTGGAAAAACCTTCGTCGATAATAATCAAACTTAAAATAGGTTCTCACACGGCGTACGTGAACGGCAAATCTTTGTATCTGGATGCACCTCCTTTTATTAACCCAAAGGCCGGCCGCACTCTTGTACCGGTGAGATTTATTAGCGAGGCGTTTGGTGCGGATGTGGAATGGGACCCTTCGGAGAGAAAAGTAACGATAAAGATGAATCCTACGGAGCATCACGAAGCCAAGTTAATAGAATTATGGATCGGTAAAAAAACAGTGTCCGTTAATTTGCAAAAAAAGATAATAGATGTTGCGCCCGAAATTATTCCGCCCGGAAGAACAATGGTACCCCTGCGCTTCATCGTTGAAAGTTTCGGAAGCACGGTTAAATGGGACCCGGTAAATAAAGAAATTACTATTGTGTACGTCCCCTAAAATATTTATTTTATAACGGGGCCTGCATTTATAATTTCTTTGGATACCCTATCGGAGAATTTCTCAAAGTTCTTATAAAATTCAATTGCAAGTTTACGAGCTGTTATTTCGTAGTTGCTCTTATTTTTCCAATTTTCTACGGGATTGAGCAATTTTACGGGAATATCTGTTCCAGGAATTTCTTTTGGTATTTGCAAACCAAAATAAGGTTCTTTAACGAATTCTGCTTTTTTCAATGTCCCGTTTAGGGCTGCTCTAATCATAGCTCTTGTATACCTTAATTTAATTCTACTTCCCGTCCCGTAAGGGCCTCCTGCCCAACCTGTATTTACAAGATAAACGTCGACATTGTGCCTTGAAATTTTTTCACCCAACATTTCTGCGTATTCTACCGGATGCCTCATCATAAAAGGCGCGCCGAAACACGCCGAAAATGTCGGGATGGGTTGAACTACACCGGTTTCCGTTCCCGCGACTTTTGCCGTATATCCGCTTATAAAATAGTACATAGCCTGTGCTTTGGTGAGTTTGGAAATGGGGGGTAGAATGCCAAATGCATCTGCCGATAAGAAGAATATGGTTGACGGTGACGGGCCTGTTGCGTCCAATTTTGCGTTCGGTACATATTCAAGCGGTATTGCAGCTCTCGTGTTTTCCGTGTATTTTTTGCTTGCAAAATCGATTGTTCGGTCTTCTCTTACATCTACGTTTTCAAGCAGTGTGCCAAACTTTATTCCGGAATAAATTTCAGGATCCGTATCGGGTGCAATTCCTATTACTTTTGCATAGCAACCGCCTTCTATGTTAAATATGCCACTATTGCTCCAACCGTGTTCGTCATCTCCTATGAGGATTCTCTCGGGATCCGTGGAGAGTGTTGTTTTTCCCGTTCCGGATAAACCAAAATATAGCGCCGTGGTATTATCTTTGCCCATATTTGCGGAGCAATGCATCGGAAAAACATTTTTTTCAGGCAGGATGAGATTCATTATTGAAAACATTACTTTTTTGACTTCTCCGCCGTATCTGCTTCCCATAACAATTGCTATCTTTTTGTCAAAATTAAAGAGAATCGCAACGTCTGAACGTGTTCCGTCAACTTCGGGAACTGCTTTGCAGAAAGGCACGGCTATTACGGTGAAATCGGGACTTTCCCATATTGAGGGATCCTTATCTCTTCCGGAAACGAACACGTTTTCTGAGAGAAGTGCCGTAGAAGCGAGATCCGTAATTACGCGCAGAGAGAGGGAGTAATGGGGATCATGCCCTACAAATCCGTCGTATATAAATATGTCTTTTTCCTGCAAGTATGCTGTGGCTCTCACAAAAACTTTGTTAAAGATATCTTCCGTTGTGGTCATATTTATATCGTTCCAGTCAATTTTGTTATGAATAGATTTTTGGTCCACTATGAATCTGTCTTTGGGAGATCTTCCGGTGTTTTTCCCTGTTAAAATATTGAATGCACCTAAATTTGTAAAAAACCCTTCGTTCCTTTTTACCGCTTCCTCCGTAAGTTCCGTCCTTGTGAGATTTCTGAAAACTTTTCTGAAGTTTGTAATGCCATACTTATTAAGACCGAATTTGTCTTCCATTATTTAACTCTCCTTTCTTACCTTATTCATGCCAATCAAATTTTACTACCATGTTAATTTTTGTCAACTAAAAAATGATTAAATGTTTTTGCAATATCGCTTTAAACCTTGATAAAATTTTACTTTTTAGAGTTTTCTGCTAAAATATTATGGCTTAAGAAACGGAGGTTGATTAAATGGCAAAAGAAGATTATACAGCGAGTAGTATAAAAGTTTTGGAAGGGCTTCAGCATGTTAGGAAACGTCCTTCTATGTACATAGGCTCTACGAATGAGAGAGGGCTTCATCATTTGGTTTTTGAAGTTGTCGATAATAGTATTGATGAAGCAATGGCAGGGTTCTGCACAGAGATAGAAGTAATTATTCATCGGGATAACAGCGTTACTGTCAAAGATAACGGCAGGGGAATACCAGTGGATAAACACCCCCAACTCGGAGTTTCTGGTGTTGAAGTTGCGCTTACAAAATTGAATGCCGGAGGAAAATTCGACGGTAAAGCTTATCATGTTTCCGGGGGGCTTCACGGTGTAGGCGTGTCTGTTGTAAATGCTCTCTCGGAACATCTCAAAGCAAGAGTTATAAGAGATCATAAAATTTACGAGCAGGAGTTCCGCAAAGGTGTTCCTTTATATCCGCTAAAAGAAGTGGGCTATTCTCCGGAAAAGAAGAGCGGAACGGAAATTACTTTTATTCCCGATCAGAGTATATTCGAGACGATTGATTTCAAAGAATCGATAATAAAACCTAAGTTGCAAGAACTGGCATATCTGAATGCGGGCCTTAAAATTCATTTTGTAAATGAGAAAACCGGTACGGACGAAGTATTTCACTCGGAAGGTGGAATTATTGATTTTATAAAAGCCTTGCATAAAGATCAGCAAGTGCTTCCCGAAGAACCTATTTATATTAAAGCAGTTGAAAATGATTTTTTTCTTGAAGTCGCCTTTCAATACAATAGCGGATTCAATACGGACATTCGTTCTTTTGTTAATAATATAAGGACGATTGACGGGGGTACTCATGAAATCGGTTTCAGGAATGCCCTTTCAAGGGTTATAAACGATCAGGCGCACGATCTGAAACTTATACGAGATAGCCAGAATTTGACGGGAGATGATATAAGAGAAGGGTTAACTGCCATTATAAATCTCAGAATTACGGAGCCACAGTTTGAAGGCCAGACCAAAACGAGATTAGGTAATGCGGACGTAAAGACGAAAGTTTATGCGGCGGTAAAAGAAGAACTAAATAAGTATTTTGATAAGCATATAGATGAATTAAAAAACATCGTTAGAAAGGCTTTACTTGCTCAGAATGCAAGACTTGCCGCGAGAAAAGCGAAAGAACTTGTCCGCAGGAAAAATAGCCTTGATTTTAGCGGAAGGTTGCCGGGGAAACTTGCCGATTGCTCCACTAATGACCCTACTCAAGCCGAACTTTATATTGTTGAGGGTGAATCGGCGGGAGGAAGTGCCAAGCAAGGGAGAGATAGAAAATTTCAAGCGATTTTGCCTCTCAGGGGAAAAATATTGAATGTTGAAAGAGCGAATATTCACAATGTTTTATCGAACCAAGAAATTAAAAACCTTATAACTTCTCTCGGATGCGGTATAAATGAGGATTATAAACCTGAGAAGTTGAGATATCACAAAGTTATTATAATGACTGATGCCGATGTGGACGGGGCTCATATAAGGACATTGCTTCTTACCTTCTTCTTTAGGTATATGAGAAGGTTAATAGAAGACGGTTATCTTTACATTGCACAGCCCCCGTTGTATAGAATAAAATCCGGAAAGAAAATATATTATGCATTCTCGGATGACGAACTTCACAGAATCCTTTCCGAAATGGAAAATCCCGGCAAAGCCGAAGTTCAACGGTATAAAGGCCTTGGTGAAATGGATCCAGAACAACTTTGGGAAACAACAATGGACCCTTCCAGGAGGGTAATATTAAGAGTAACAATCAGGGAAGCGGAAGAGGCTGATAAATTGTTTAGGCTCTTTATGGGCGACAAAGTGGAACCGAGAAGAA
>JAGHAO010000120.1 GCA_021161495.1 Caldisericaceae bacterium
CCCAAGAAGGACGCGGAAGAACTCAAAAAGAAACTCGAAGAAGCAGGCGGAAAAGTCGAACTCAAATAGTCCGCATACGCCTTCTATAAAAAGTAATTCAACCCGCTCGGAAGAGCGGGTTTTTTATTTTCAAGTCCCTTCTGTGTATTGCAATTGCAGATTATTTTATTATTTTGCATCTTTTCGGCATTTCTTTTTCATACCGAGCCATATCTTGAATCCTGTCCTGCACTCTTTTCCTCGTCGAGGGCGAGCACTTGTTTCAGGACCTCATCTTTTCAATGGGAATTTCGAGGGAAATGTGTTCCCTCGAAACTCAGATCCTGAGTAAATACATCTCATGGTGACAAATCTCAAGGCGACGAGACAAATATGTCCGCTTGGTACCAGGTACGGGGAGGACATTTTGGAGGAAAGTATGATGAACAGGCGCTTTTTACGAAATTATGCGGTTTACGGGGTGGTTTTTGAAATTTGACTTCTGCCTTCGGAAAATCGGAAAATTGAGTTTGGCTTAAATAAAGGGTTTCTTCAATTATTACATTCAAACTCATAATTCAAAAAACCCGCATTCTTTCGTGCTACCCCTAAGAAACCTTGATAAACACTAACAAAAAACATAGCATTTATTTGCATTTTACGAGCAAAAATCGATGATTTTGTTATAAATATATTCCCAAATAAAATTTCGCATATACGGACGCTTACGCATTTATCCTTGCAATGTGCCGAAAGAACCGTGTTGATGCGGATTTACTAACCTTTTTATGTTAAAAATGATGATTATGTAAATTTATTTTAGCCGTTTAAAAATAGTTGCGGATTTGTTATTTTTGCTGAGATTAAAATTCAATAAATGCTTTTCTCGATTTTTGTTCGGATTTTATCGGTTGGAACGCATTTTTCAAACGGAGTTTTTTGATATAATTAGAACAATGAGAATCAAGGTCTTGTATTTTGCGGAAGCCTATAAGATTTTAAACAGGAAAGAAGAGGAAATTGAATTTTCCGAAAGCTCCATTGCGGAATTTCTAAACAACCTCCGCAAATTGCATGCGGAAATTTCGGAGATACTGAACCAATCGATGGTTGCGGTAAATCTGGAATACAGGCCGGTAGATTATGCGTTAAAAGACGGAGATACCGTTGCGATCATTCCGCCCGTGGAAGGAGGTTGACTATGGTTTTGATCGGCAGTGAAATTGATATCGAAAGCGTAAAGGAGAAACTCAAACGCAACGAAGCGGGAGCTATTGTAATGTTTTTAGGAGAACCCCGCAGGTCTCCGGAAGACGGGAACGTTGTTTCGATAAATTACACCGCATACGAGGAAATGGCGGTTAAGGAAGCGGAAAAGATCGAATGTGAAGCAAAAAATAAATTTCCCGTTCTTGATGTTGTTATTATGCACAAACTCGGCAATGTGCCGTTAAGAGATATTTCTTTTCTTGTTGCGGTTTCTTCCCCGCACAGAAAGGAAGCATTTGAAGCATGTGTGTGGATAACGGACGAAGTGAAAAAAAGAGTCCCGATCTGGAAGGAGATTATTTATGAAGGAAGTAGGAATAGTAAATAGAGTTGTAAGTAAAAATATTGTTGAGATTAGAGCGGCAACGAAAGAGGAATGTGACCAATGCCCTCTTGTGGCAACTTGTCCTTCGCATCTTTCCGATAAAAAAGGCACAATCCTTGCTTGGGACGAAGCGGGTGCAGGGATAGGAGATTTAGTTGAATACGAATACGAAGAGAAAGACATTTTGAAGGGAATTTTCACCGTTTATATGGTTCCGTTTTTTTATTTTCTCGCCGGGTTGCTTGTCGGATTTTTACTCGAAAAGGTTTTCAATGTTCATATCGGGCATCTTGAAAATTTACTTACGGTCCTCACGACGTCGGGTTTTCTCGCAGCGGGAATTTTATCCGTAAAAGAAAGGGATAAAAACTTCCGAATTCCTTCCAAAGTCGTCGGCATTCTTTATAAAAATCCGGCTTTTGTTGAGGTCAACCTTTCCGATAAATCGGAATCCCGTTTTCCTGAAAGAAAGAAATAATTTTTTCGATATCGGAAGGGCTGTTTATGGGAAATTCAAATGTTTTGCGTGCGGTTTTTACAAACAGTGCTTGCCTTGTGTTTGCCGCTTTTATCATTGTGAGGAAATAAAAAACCGAAGCGATCAAGAATGTTATAACTCCGTAATAAAAATATTCGCCTTTTGTTGTTTTGAAAAGGAAATATAGTGCGCCTATCCCTATGACCTCCGTAAAAATGGCGTATGCTATGAAAAACTTATCGGGCACATACCGTTTGCTTCTTTTTGCTATCCGGATTTCCCGTATTTCTCCTTTTGAAATAGGAATAATTGCGGATTTTCCGTTTGAAATTTCCACTTTCCCTTCGCGAACGGAAATTTTTACAGTGGAGGAGTCAGAGGCAAATTTTATTGTTTCCATAAACAAATTTTATCATATTTTGAAAAAAATCATATTCTTTTTTCAAATTCTTGACATTAATCCAAAGTTGTATAAAATAACAATGCAAAGAAAAGGGGGCCTGTAGCTCAACGGTAGAGCAGTTGGCTCATAACCAATTGGTTCCTGGTTCGAATCCGGGCGGGCCCACCACTATGTTTTGGAGGCGTCAATGTATATAAAACTACTTTATGAGTTCGAACAAAAAGAAAAAGTTCTTAGAGAGAAAGAGTCCCGAATTAAGGAAATAGACAAAGACTTACAAATAAAGCACGACATAGCGGAATTAGAAAGTGAAATCGAAGGTCTTGAATCCGCTATGGAAGGTTTTAAAAAAAGAAAACTCGAAATTGAGCGTGACATAGAAGAAAACAATGAGCAGTTAAAAGGAGTGGAGGCTCTGCTTGACAGTAATAAGCTTAAAACGTCGAAGGAAGTGAAAGCGGCAAAAAAAACAAAGGAAAATCTGCTTACAAAAGAAGATGAACTCAAAAAGACGCTCGAATTCACGGAAAATGCAATAAAAGAAAAAGAAGAGCAAATTAAGGAAACTGAGCGTAAGATAGAAGAACTCAAAAAACAGCTCGAAGAAATAGAAAAAGAGAGAAAGAAACTTGCGGCTGAGATTAATAAAGAGGCTGGGATCTTACGTAAAGAATTCGAAAAACTTGTTTCCGAAATACCCGAAGATGTAATTAAGAAATACGAAGAAATTAAGGGAAACTTCCCGTATGGCGCAATAGCAACGGTTGATGAAAATGCATGTGGGAATTGCGGGGCGGTTCTTCCCCTCGAAGTTTTGGAAGAACTTAAAGAAGGAAAAGGCGAAAAAATTATCCGTTGCGAAGTTTGCGGGAAAATTTTATACTATCCTAAATCAGAATAGGTATATGCTCGAGTAAAGGAGGCGGTCGCGGAACGCAAAAAGCGTTCCGAGGAAAGTCCGGACTCCAGGGAGCAGAGTGCCCGGGAAATCCGGGCGGAGGTGACCCCAGGGAAAGTGCCACAGAAAACAGACCGCAGGAGTAAAATCCTGCAAGGGTGAAAAGGCGGTGTAAGAGACCACCGGGGGTGCCGGTAACGGTGCCTTGCATGGCAAACCCCACTCGGAGCAAGGCCGAATAGGACAGCGAAAGGTGCTCCCCCTGTGCTGTCGGGTAGGCCGCTTAGATAAATGACCGCAGCCCGTAAGGGTTACAGAATCCGGCTTATCCTTTACTCGAGCTTTGATTTTTAATCGAAAGCAATATACGTATAATTAAAAATATGGAGATATATCATATTCCTGTTTTGCCGAATGAGACGATAAAACTTTTGAATATTAAGGAAGGCAGCGTTGTCGTGGATTGTACCGTAGGGGAAGGGGGGCACTCCGCACTTATTCTGCGTATCATAGGAAATAGCGGATTCCTCATAGGAATTGATAAAGATACTGATGCACTTAAAAAAGCGAATGAGAGGCTGTCTTCAATTTCTAAAAACTTTGTGCTTGTTCACGGAAATTTTGCTAACATCAAGGAAATACTCGCGGAGAAAAACATAAAGGAAGTAGACGCCGCCCTTGCAGATTTGGGGCTTTCTTCCCTTCAACTTCAATTCGGAGAACGGGGCTTCAGTTTTATGAACGAAGGCCCTCTTGATATGAGAATGGATAAAAGTAAAGGCATCACTGCATATGCCATTGTGAATGGGTTTGACGAGAGCAATCTTTCCGATATTTTCTATTTTTACGGGGAAGAAAGGCGTGCCCGTGCCATTGCATCTGCGATAGTCAGGTATAGAAAAACTAAAAAAATAGAAACAACAACCGAGCTTGCAAACATAGTCGGTAAAATTTACGGAGGTAAGCGCGGAAGAATAAACCCTGCGACGAAAGTATTTCAGGCGTTAAGAATAGCGGTTAACGGAGAATTGGAGGATTTAAAAAAATTTCTTTCGGATATCCCTGATGTTTTGATTACGTCGGGAAGAGTGGGTGTAATATCCTACCATTCGCTCGAAGACAGGTTGGTAAAAAATGCTTTCAGGTCGGACCCTCGCCTTAAAAGGATAAACAAAAAGGTGATTCGTCCCGAGGCGGACGAGATAGAGAGAAACCGCAGGTCGAGAAGTGCGAAATTGAGAGTGGCGGAGAAAATATGAAAAGCGGAAAATTTTTGGTATTCGGGATTGTTGCAATTTTGCTTTTCTTTGTTGCCGGTTTTTTTTATGTGAAGACGAACAAACTCGAAAGAGAAAAAGAGTCTTTGACTGTTTCAATACATAAAGAAATAAACAAAAACAGAGAGCTGAAGACCGAATATTACGAGTCTGTAGATCTTGACAAAATTTATTCCTATGCCACTCAAAAATTAAAAATGGTGCCTCCGTCTTCGTATGTCGTAACGGAGTTAGACAATGGAAAATAGAGGGGAAATATTCAACCGAAGAATTGTTGTCTTGTTCCTTATTTTTGCAGCTGTTTTTTGCGCAGTGTTCCTTAAACTTGTATACCTTCAGATTTTTGGCAGAGGGCATTATTTGTCTGAAATTTCGTCTCAAACCGCTCCGGATGTTGTGAACGTAAAAGGAGAGAGAGGGGATATTCTTGACAGAAACGGTATTCCCGTTGCAATGAGTAAGCGAACATTCGAGTTGGATATAAACCCTGCGAGGCTTTCGGACAAAAATAAGCAAATTCTTCTTGCGAAGCTTCCCTCGATTATTAACGATGTTAGCGATCTTTATTTAAAATCCGTTTTTAAAAAGTATAAGATTTTTGTCAGAATTTCAACGACTCTTACCGAAGAGCAAAAAAATGAGATAGAAAACTTAGGCATTTCGAAAGGAATTGCGATTACACCTACGGAAAAGAGATTTTACCCGTTTCATTCCTTGCTTTCCAATGCAATAGGGTTCGTCGGGGCGGATGATAACGGACTTTCCGGGATTGAATATAAGTTCAACAGTGATTTGAAAGGCGTGGACGGAAAAATCTTTTGGCCGAAAGTTTCTTCCCGGCCTATTGTCCCGAATGTCTCCTCTTTTTCCGTGGAACCTAAAAAGGGTGATACGGTAGAACTTACGATAGACTCTAACATTCAATATGCAATAGAAAAGTATTTGAAGCAAGCCGTGATCGAGAATAAAGCGAAGGCGGGAGTTGTTATTGTGATGAATCCCAAAACGGGAGAAATCTTAGGAATGGCATCATATCCGAATTTTGACCCGAACAACCCATCCACGATAACGAAAGACTCCATTTTTAACAGGGCAATTCAGATGAATTACGAACCCGGCTCTGTTTTGAAGCCTATTATTGCCGCAGCCGCCCTTCAGGAAGGCAGTTTGCATACCGATGATACATTTGTGTGCAAAGGCTATTTGAAGGTAAAAGACAGAACACTCCACTGCTGGCAGACGCACGGGACGGAGCACGGGCTCAATGAAATAATGAGAAATTCTTGCGATGTTGCGTTTATGAACATAGGGTTAAAACTTGGGAAAGAGAAATTATTGAGGTTTTTCAGGAGATTCGGTTTCGGAGAATATACGGACATAGAACTTCCCGGGGAAGAAAAAGGTATCCTTCCGGATGCAAAAGATACGGGAGACGTTGAACTTGCCACAATGTCTTACGGGCAGGGAGTTGCCGTTACTCCTATTCAGCTTATTGACGCTTTTTGTGCGATAGCGAACGGCGGTGTGGAGATGAAGCCTACAATTATTAAGCAAATTCGCTCTTCCGACGGCACGGTGAAGTACAGTTTTGCGCCGAAAGTAAGAAAAGTTGTTGTTTCGCAAAAGGTGGCTTCCGAAGTGATGGATGCGTTAAAAGCGGTTGTGAGCGACAAAGGTGTTCCTCAAGCGGAAGTAAAAGGTTATGAAATTGCCGGTAAAACGGGAACTGCACAGAAACCGGTAAAAGGCGGATATTCCAATTCAAAGCTCATATACAGTTTTTGCGGAATTGTTCCCGCAAATGACCCTCAAGTGGTGATTTTAACGATAATAGACGAAACGGAAAAACCCACCTATTCTTTGTATGTTGCGGCGCCTCTTTTTCAGAAGGTCGCATCTTTCGTTGTGAAATATTTGAAGATTCCCCCGGGTGGAGGAAAATGAAAGTAAAAGAACTTAAAAGGATTTTCCCTCAATTTGAATACTTACACAGTATCGAAAGCGAATTCTTAAGAATAGAAACGGATTCAAGGAAAGTTCAAAAAGGGGATATGTTTGTTGCCATCAGAGGAACGAAAACGGATTCGCATAAGTTTGTTCCGGATGCGGTTAGAAAAGGTGCCACGGTGATTGTGGGCGAAGAATATGTTCCCCTTCAGGAAAACATTTCTTTTATTAAAGTTCCGAACAGCAGAATTACATATGCGCTTTTTTCTTCCGCATTTTTCGGGTTTCCGTCGAAACGCATTAAACTTGTCGGAATTACCGGTACATCGGGCAAAACAACTACTGCATACCTTTTATACAAATTTTTTAACGATTTTTTGCGGATCCCCGCCGGTTTTATCGGAACTACCGGTACTGATTGCGGGAAAGGTTTCGTAAATGAAGAGAGATTTCCGCCTACCACACCCGATGCCTTTTTGTTCAACAAGATTTTATACGATTCCGTGCAAAACGGGTTAAAATACGTTTTTGCCGAAATTTCATCCTCTGCAATACTTTTTCGCAGGATAGAAGGGGCTACGTTTTACGGTAAAATACTTACAAACATAGGGAAAGACCATCTTGAAGTCCATAAAACGTTCGAGGATTACCTTAAAACGAAAATCGAATTTTTTGAAACCCCGGCGCAGGTATGCATATTGAATGCGGATTCGGAACACATAGAGAAATTTTCTGCAAAGGGATGCGCGAATATCCTCACTTACGGTATAAAAAACCGTGCGGATGTGAACGGATACATAAAATATGTAAATACGAGTTTCACCGAATTTTCACTGGAGTTTGAGGGTTTGAAGCGTGATATCAGGTTGAATATCCCGGGGTATTTTAATGTTTATAATTACCTTGCGCTTTCTTCCTTCGGATTTTTTGAGGGGGTGTCTTTTCGAAAAGTTGCGGAATTTGCGGAGTGTGCGCCGTCCGTTCCGGGAAGAATGAACGTATTTGTAACAAAGAGGAAAGTGAAGGTCGTAATTGATTTTGCTCATAATCCTATGGAAGTTGAAAGCGTGCTTAAATATTTGAACGAGATAAAAGGAAGTTCCTCACTAATTACCGTTACGGGCGCGGTTGGTTGGTCGGTGAAAGAAAAGCGTGAAAACATAGGCAAAATCGCCTCTTCTTTAAGCGATACTCTGATAATTACTACGGATGACCCGAGAGGTGACGATCCCGACCGGATAATAAAAGATGTTTCGCGGTTTGCTCCGGACGCTTTGGTCATAAGGGATAGAGAAAAGGCGATAAAAAAAGCGCTTAAAATCGCAAATCCCGGAGATATTGTAGTGCTGTTGGGAAGAGGAGATGAACGAGAGATCCATTTTAAGGACTATGTTTTTGTAAAAAGCGATCTGGAAATGGTAAAGGAGAACGAAGGTGAAAATTAAAGACACCGAAGTATTGAGCGTAATAGAAGGAGAATGGAATAGAGTTCGGGCCGGCGAATTTACGAATTTTGCAATCGACAGCAGAAAGGTTTTACCCGGCGGTTTGTTTTTTGCGTTAAAAGGCGAGAGGACAGACGGGCATTTGTATGTAAGAGATGCGTTAAGGAGCGGGGCAAAAGGGGTAATTTCGGAAAGGGAAATCGGCGAATTCCCAGGAGTTTTCGTTCTTAAAGCGGTTTCTTCCAAGCAAGCCTTGCTTTCTCTGGGCAAGCATGCGAGAAGTTTGTTAACGGGAAAAGTGATAGGAGTAACGGGAAGCGCGGGTAAAACAACGACCAAAGAAATGATTGCACTTGCGCTTAAAACCGAATTCTCGGTTTCTTCCACGAAAGGAAATGCGAATACCGAATATTCGATCCCGCTTTTCTTTCTGAACGATGCTAAAAAAGAAAGTGATTTTCATATTATCGAGATGGGCGTTCAGAAACCCGGAGATATGAAAGTTCTTACTGATATTGCTCTTCCCGATGCGGCCGTTCTACTCAATGCCGGGGAATCTCATCTCGAATTTCTGAAAACCGTTAAATTGGTCGCTGCGGAGAAGTTCGAACTTGCAAAATTTGTTTCGGAAAGAAACGGGATTTCCGTTATAAACGGTGACGATCCGGAATTTTCTTTGCTTGCAAAATCACTGAAAGCAGGTTATGTATCATTCGGATTTTCCCGCTCAAACAATGTGTATGCAAGAATAATCTTTATGAGTCCCGATGAGATGTCGCTGAAAGTTTTTTCTTTTGACGAAAGTGCCGTTCAGCGCTTTCCGTTTTCCGGAATTCATTATGCCTATGATATTCTTGCAACGGTTGCGGTCTCCGGGGTTTTTGGTATTGAATTGAAAGATATTCTCTCCGCCGTTTCTTTGTTTACGCCTATTCCCGGGCGCGGCAAAGAGCGTGTGTTGAAAGGCGGACGAGTGCTTATCGATGAAACGTATAATGCAAACCCCCTTTCTCTGGAATATTCGCTAAGCAGGTTTAAAAATAGAAAAAGGAAACTTTTCGTTATTGTCGGGGATATGCTGGAACTCGGAGAGGAAGCGGAGAAAATTCATTCCGATGTGGGAAAGGTAATTGCAAGTTTTACTCCGGAATATCTGATAACATTCGGTGAGTACTCCCGTAAAATTTCGGAAACCTGCGCTCTTTCGGGGGTAAAAAACATCAGGCATTTTAATGATAGGGGCAGTTTGTTAAAATATATAAGTGAAACGGAAATTCCGGAGGATACTTTCATCTTCGTGAAAGGGTCAAGAGGAATGAGAATGGAGGATATTATGGAAATTTTGATTAAGAGGTTTGGAAATGATGGCTAATATTGCATTATACATTTTGCTTTCTTTCGCTGCCGCATTTTTGTTTTTTTATGTATTGATTCCGACTTTGAAAAAAGACAGAATGACGCAGTTTATACGGGAGGAAGGCCCGAAATCTCATCTTGCAAAGGCCGGTACGCCTACGGGAGGGGGCATTGTATTTTTAATCATTCCCGCACTATTTATACCGATCGTAAAAAACGAGGAGTTTCTTTTTATCTACCTGTCGCTTTTGCTAAACGGCCTCATCGGAGCGATCGATGATTTCGCAAAGGTTAGAAAAAAGAACAACTTGGGGCTTACCGCACGAGGCAAATTTATCCTTCAACTTTTGGTTACCTCGGCGCTTTATTTTTTGTTTGCAAAACACCTTACTCATTATGTGAGTTTGGGGCGCTTTTCGATATTACTTCCGCCTTTTTTATATTTTCTTTTGTTCTTATTCATCGGTACGGGGACCACGAATGCGTTTAATCTTACCGACGGAATAGACGGCCTTCTTACGTCTGTATCAATCCCTATTTTTGCCGTGTTTCTTATTCTCGGCGGTGGTTTTGTGAAGAGTTTTTCCGCAGTTTCAATCGGAATGCTGCTTGCGTATTTGTGGTTTAACAGCCCCAAGGCGGAATTGTTTATGGGGGATACCGGATCGCTTGCGTTGGGGGGTGCTGTTTTTGCAATAAGTGTACTCGGGAAATTTGAAGTTTTACTTGCGTTTCTTGCCGTAATTCCGGTTATTGAAACGCTTTCCGTGATTATTCAGGTTTCCTATTTCAAATTAAGTGGCGGAAAAAGAATTTTTAAGATGGCGCCTCTCCATCACCATTTTGAACTTTCCGGTTGGAACGAAGCGAAAATTGTGTTTAGGTTTTTCATAATTACCGTGATATCTTCAGTAATCGGAATTTTTATTGCCGGAGGTGTAAAGTGAAAAAAATGCTTGTTGTGGGTGCGAGGCGGAGCGGGACTTATGCGGCCTTGCTCGGCGCGAAAAACGGTTTTGAAGTGTTTGTCACGGAAAAGAGTGATTCTCCGGAAATAAGAGAATACGTTGAACTTCTGAAAGAAAACGGTATAGAATACGAAATTGGCGGACACTTGCATTGGAAAAACGGAAACTATGATTTTGCGGTTGTTTCCCCGGGCGTTCCCCGTAATGCCGAAATTATTTCGGAAATAAATGCCAAAAAAATTCCTCTTATCGGGGAAATGGAATTTGCCTTCCGGATGAGTCCCGATACGAAGATTGTATCTATTACCGGCACGAACGGAAAAAGCACCACAACAGCCCTTACCGGAAATATATTTTCGCACTCCGGTTTGAATTCCGTTTTCGGAGGAAATTTGGGAACGCCTTATTCGGAACTTTTGTATCTCAATCCTCACCCCGACGTGGCTGTTTTGGAAACGAGTTGCTTTCAGTTAGAAACAATAGTGCGTTTTCATCCGTTTATTTCCGTGTTCTTGAATTTTAGCGAAGATCATTTGAATAGATACGAAAATATGGAAGAATATTTGCATTACAAAATGAGAATTTTTGAAAATCAGACGGATTCGGATTTTGCGGTTTTGAATTTTTCGGACAAAACATTGAGAGAAAAAAGCAAGAATTTAA
>JAGHAO010000140.1 GCA_021161495.1 Caldisericaceae bacterium
CCGTAACATTAACGCTTGTTTCTTTGCCGTTTATTTTTACGGTAAGTGTCTTTTTTGCCTGAAAATTTGTTAGTTGTTGCAAGTTTTTAACCGCATCCGATAAAACTTTTAAAGGATCGCCGCTTAGTGTGATATCTTCGCTTGAATTACTCTTTTTAGCTTGACTTGAACATCCGTACAAAAATAATATTCCAAATATCAATAGCAGAACAATAACCCTAATTTTATTTTTTCCCATTCCGAAACCTCCAATCATTTAATTGGTAAAACAGTATTATTATACACGGAAAAATAAAAAAAGGGAAGGCGATGGGGGCACCTTCCCTGGCATGAATAAGAAAGGAGGTAGGTATCAGGTATTCGGTGGCGAATATCTGTATCTACTTATTGGTAAGTATTATAATAGAAAAATTTTCTGTGTCAATACTTTTTTGAAAGTTTTTTAGAAGTATACCTGTATTGACAAAGTATCGAAAAATAACAGCATGCTATCATATCAGAACAAATAAGAAGGCAAAAATAATGAAGAAAAAACTGTTATCAACCCTGCCGATTTCCATAAGATTATTTTTGTATCCTGTTGTATTTCAAGATAAGAAAAAGATTCAGTAAGCACTTTACACTTTTCGTCGTTACAGAATCTGCTTCTTCCCGTTTTTATCGTTAAAATGTCTTCCCAAGTATTACAATTTTGTTCTATGGAAAAAATCTTATCAACTGCATGGCAATGCTAAAAACACTTCCATAACACAAATGTAAATTTCATTTTTCATAAAGAATAGCGAAAAAAATCTATTTTCAGACTTTATTTCAATTCCAATGCAATACGGACTTCCGAATAGATCTCATTTTTAAGAAGAGCACTTGACAGAGATTTATAAATCATTACACTTTTAATGAATTCAATTTTGAAAGGAGGCGAGTTCTGGCCCCCGAAAGAAAGGGTGCAGAAAGGCTATTGTGGCAGAAGTACATAAAAGGCAAAATGAATCACTTGATGATTTGCTGAAAAGGTTTAAGAGGCAGTGCATTAAAGATGGCCTGTACTCCGAGCTTAAAAAGCGAAGATACTACGTTCCACCAAGTGTAAGAAGAAAGCAAAAAGAAGCGAAGAAGAAATAAAAGAAACGGCGGGGCTCCCGCCGTTTTTGGTTTTTATAAAAGGTGCAATATGAATTAAGCAGCAAAATAGGAGGGAGAAGATATGGCAATAGGAGGAAACACTAAAAAGATTAATGCATTAATTTTAACAGACTCTTTTATAATCAGAGGAGAAGTAACCGTACCCAATACAATGCGTTTTTCCGATGCAATAAACAAATTTTTAAAGAATCAGGTGTTTATTGCAGTGACAAATGCGGAAATTACATTAATTTACGGGGGGACTAAAATGGAAGAGAGAGATTTTATCCTAATAAACAAAGATCAGATTGTAGCCATATCCCCAAACGATTAATCCGGTGATTAATAATTTATTTTACATAGCAATAATTCTAATATCGGGAATCTTTGTGCTTAATTTTCTAAAGACTGTCAAAAAACGGAGAAGAATTTCAGACGAAGTATCTTCAAGTAGTGCACCAAACGTAGAAATACTGTATACAACAGAAATCTGGAATAATAAAATTCATTTTGTTTCCGGCAGTTTATCCGCATTAATCACATTGTCGGATTGCATTTATATCCCGATAGAAGTGAATAAGACTCTCGGAATAAGAACTTTTTATAACGAACTGAAAGACTTAATAAACGAGAGGATGGAGAAAGAAGTTTTATACTATTACGACACATCAATGAAAAATAAAATTTTTCTGTCGGAACAAAAAGGCAAGAAGATAATATACTCAATAATACCTTTTAGTTACGAAATTTCCGAAATAGAAGAGCCAATTAAGAATAATTATTTTAACGTGTTCAAAAAACGCCTCGAAATAAAATGTGAAACGATACTTATCCCCATTAAACCAACGGATCGAATCGGAATATCACCTCAAATGTATGCACATAACGTAATAGAACCGATTTTCTCCGGTTTAAGAATTGCGGGAAATACCGAAATTTATTTGTTCCACGAAAACGAGCGCTTGCTATGGAATATAATAAACGCACTCAAATAGTGCTTTCACCGGATTTCTTTAAAGCATACTGGGTTCCGAGAGGAGATAATATTTGAAAAACAGCAGTGGTGGTAGCCATTAGCGTAGGTATCAACGCCCCCATCGGATAAGCTGAGAGCTCTTGCGCCGCCAAGAAAGCAAGCCCTACGGCAACACCAGCCTGGTTTAAAAGTGCAATTCCGAGATACTTAGTAATTTTACTTTCCGAATGAGATAAAATACCGCCAAGGCCACAGCCAAGAACCTTCCCTATGCTTCTCCCTATACAATATATTAAAACTAACCCAATCATACCCCAAAATTTGGAAAAGTCTATTTGAGTTCCAATCGCAGCAAAAAACAAAATAAAAATAGGACTCATAATATTGTCTATTAATTTGTTAGACCGGTTGCTTATCGAGTTATTAAAATTAATCATCACCATACCGAAAATCATACAGGTTAATATTGCCGAAACACCGATTACCTGCGCTATTCCCCAAGAAAGAACAACCACTCCAATTGTTATTATAAAAATATGATCGGAAGAAAGTTTTTTTGCCCTATTTGTAATGAAAGAAACTATAAATCCTATGGTAATTCCCAACAAAATAGCACCGAAAATTTCCCACAACGGACGGAATACAAAAGCTTTTATATTTACATTCCCTCCCAATAAAGACTTAGTAAGCACAATGCCAAACGAATAAATAATTATTCCGGCGGCATCATCAAGCCCCACTATCGCAATAGAGACATCCGTAAGGCTGCCTTTTGCCTTGAGATCTCTTATCACTGCTATTGTTCCGGCAGGTGCAGTTGCAGGAGCAAGAGATCCGAGAATAATAGATAAAGGTAAATTTTTTGTAAAAATAAAAACAATAGCCCATACCACGAGGGAAGTTATAATCACCTCCACAACCAAAATCGTTATGACCTTTTTGCCCATTTTGCGAAGAAACTTATAAGAAAAGCTTAATCCCACCATATAAGCAACAAATGAAAGAGTGATTGACGTAACTACGCTATTAAACCAATTGGGAATATTAAATTTTAAAACAGGACCGATAAGTATTCCTGCGAGAATATATGCAAGGACTTCCGTAAGCCCGACCTTTTTTAAGAGCCTCCCGAAAATAAAACCTAAAAGAAGCATTAAAGAAGCAATTAAATAAATATTTGAATGAACAGCCTCTATCATATTTTACCTCCTAAAATTTGCCACAAAATTAGAGGAGCCTGCCATTCACCTATTGCTCGGGCTCCTTTTGAAAATGAAATCAAGCAAACAAATTCAATCAACGTAAGATCTTTTTTACCTCGCTTATTTCGGGATCAATTATAATCGGATTCCCGCCAGCACGTATCGCACTGTCCACATCCTTCAATCCGTTTCCGGTAACGATCACCGTAACTTTATCATTTTTGGAAATTTTCCCTTTTTTCAATGCTTTAAGCATTCCTGCAAACCCCGTTGCTCCGGCAGGTTCGGCAAATATTCCCTGCGTCGAACCGAGATACTTTATTGCGGAAATAATTTCTTCATCACTAACCGTAATACCAAAACCGCCGGATTCCTTTACATCTCTTACTGCCATTATTCTGTTTCTCGGAATACCTACGGCAATGCTATCCGCAATCGTGTCGGGCTCTACAAATTTTACCTTTCCGTCACCGTTTACTGCATCGACAATCGGTTTGCAACCTTCCGCCTGCACAGCAACAAGTTTCGGCATCTTATCAATTAGGCCCAAAGCAAACATATCTTTGTATCCTTTAGCAACACCGGAGATTATACATCCGTCACCTACGGAAACAAATACATAATCAGGAACCTCAAAATTCATCTGCTCTATTATCTCCAAAGCAACGGTTTTTTTGCCTTCCACCATATACGGGTTAAAAGCAGTGTTTCTATTATACCAACCAAATACCTCGGTCGCTTTTATGGAAAGGTCGAATGCCTCGTCATACGTTCCGTTTACGGCAAATACCGTTGCACCGAAAACAAGGAGTTGTGCTATTTTTGCCTTCGGTGCCGTTTTAGGCACAAAAATATAAGTTTTGACACCGACTGAAGCAGCAGCACCGGCGAGTGACGATGCGGCGTTCCCGGTAGAAGCGCAAGTTATCGCTTCTTCTCCAAGTTCCCTTGCCTTTGCAACGGCAATTGCGGAAGCCCTATCTTTCAATGATGCAGTCGGATTTCTACCGTCGTCCTTAATCCACAGATTAGGCATTCCGAGATTTTCTCTTATCCTATCCGCTGTGTAAAGTGGCGTCCAACCGACTTTCAACGGGCCTATTTTTTCAGGATCATCTACGGGAAGCAACGGTAAGTATCTCCACATCGTATAGTTTTTATTGTTTTTCAAACTCTCTTTCGAAAAATGTTTTTTAATTTCTTCATAGTCGTATATAACTTCGAGAATGCCATCACTTCCGCATTTCGGACAGGTATATTTTACTTCGGCAGGATCATATTCAGTTCCACATAGTAAACACTTTAACTTTTTTACATAGCTCATTGTCATTTTTCCTCCCTGTTATACGGAGTTCCAAGTTCTTTCGGCGCGGATATATGTTTAACCCTCACAATAAGAGTAGCAACGATAATTACGATAAGAGTAAGTAAATACGGCAACATATTCAGAAGCGAAGAAGGAATTGTTACGCCTATTGCTTGAAGTTGAAGTTGCAATGCATCTATTCCGCCGAAAAGGTATGCTCCAATCATAGCGTTCAGAGGATCCCACATAGCAAAAATAACGAGAGCAAGCGCTATCCAACCTCTTCCCGCCGTCATCCCGTCAAGCCAGAACGGAGCATAAGCAATTGTTAAATACGCACCACCGGCACCTGCAAGCAAACCTCCGAAAAAAGTCCACCAATATCTCGTTGCATAAACATTTACACCCATCGCATCGGATGCACGGGCATTTTGCCCTACCGCTCTCAAATGGACTCCGACTTTGGTTTTGTAAAGTATAAACCACATTACAATAGCAAATATGTAAGAAGTATATACAAGAGCGTCTTGCTTAAAGAAAATGGGCCCGATATAAGGAATTTTTGAAAGTAAGGGGATTGAAATCTGTGAAGGTGTAGTAGTAAGTTTTAGATTAATCCATTTCTGTCCGTAGAAATTGGTAAAACCTAAACCAAAAATTGTTAAAGCCAAACCGCTTACAACTTGATTGCCCCGCAGTGTTATAGAAACAAATGCATGGATCAGAGAAGTAAGACCTCCGGCAAGCATTCCCGCTAAAAACCCCAAGTAAGGATTCTTCGTTTCATAAGCCACTACAAAACCAAAGAACGCCCCCATTATCATCATTCCTTCAACACCTAAGTTCATTACGCCGGAACGCTCAGTAAAGATTTCTCCGATCGTCGGGAACAGTAAGATAGTGCCTGATTGCACAGCGGCAAACAACAAAGCAATTATGATCAGATGATGAGAAGCATTCATAATATATCCTCCTGCTTATTTATTTTCTTCCGCTTTCCGAAATCGAACTTCACCCTGTATTTCATAAATATTTCGCTACCTATAAGTGCAAATAGGATTACACTTTCAATAACATTCACAATGCCAAAAGGTACCCGCATTGTGATCTGAATCTGAGAAGCACCGGACGCAAGTCCTCCGAGGAAAACCGAAACGAAAGCTGCGGCAATAGGATCAAGATAGGAAAGCCATGCAACAATGATTGCCGTGTATCCATAGTCGGGGTTAATTTTGATTTGCAATAAATGTATAATGCCCGATACTTGCACCATACCGGCAAGCCCTGCAAGTGCGCCACTTATCGCCATCGCAATGATGATATTCTTCGCAACATCCATCCCGGCATATCGGGCCGCTCTCGGATTTTCACCTATTACGGCAATTTCGTATCCGAACTTCGTTTTTTTCAGGATAAACCATACTACAATGACCGCAATTATTCCGAAAATTAACCCCAAATTAACTCTCGTATGATAGATTATTCGGGGGAGTTGTGCATTATCAGGGAAAGGTTTTGACAAAGGAAACCCGTGACTCGAAGGGTCTCTCCATGTTCCGTACATTAGAAACTTCAAAATAAATAGCGCAATATAGTTCAAAAGCAACGTGGAAATAACTTCGTTTACCTCCCAGAACGCTTTTAACATTGCAGGAATTATTGCCCAAAGAGCGCCTCCGACCATTCCAGCAAGAACCATAATTGTGAGCATTACAGGTTTTGGCACATTGGGAGACCAGAAAAGAGCAAAATAAGAACTGAATATTGCACCCATTATATACTGTCCGTATGCGCCGATATTCCAAAAATTCATTTTAAACACAAGAATCAAACCGGCCGAGATAAGTATGAGCGGTGTAGCAGCAACAAGAGTTTCCGAAAAGGTATATTTGCTACTGAACGCACCGATCAAAAGCGCATGATAGACTTTAAAAGGATTTATTCCCTTGACGGCAATAGCAACAGCACCGATTAAAAGACCTATAAGCACCGAAACAAGAGGTATAATGAATTTCAAACTTACAGGTGTATTTTCCCTTTTTTCAAATCTAACCATTACTCACCTCACTGTAAGAGATTTGCTTCTTCGGTAGAACCGGCCATAAGCAAACCAATTTTATGCACGTCCGCATCCTTTGCATTTACAATGCCCGTAATCTTTCCCTCAAACATCACTCCGATTCTGTCGGAAATCATCAGGATTTCGTCAAGATCTTCGGAAATAAGTAAAACCGCCATCCCTTGATCTCTTACTTCAAGAAGTTTCTTTCTTATAAATTCCGTGGCACCGACATCAAGTCCTCTCGTGGGATGGACTGCAATAAGAAGAACAGGATTTTCGGATATTTCCCTTGCAAGAAGTAGTTTTTGCATATTTCCTCCGGACAAAAGTTTTACCGGGGCATCAATTTTAGGAACCATAATATTGAATTTATCAATTAAGTCTTCGGCATACTTTTCCGCACTTTTGTAATTAACCAGACCACGAGAACCGATAGGAGGTTTTCTGTATCGCCTCAATATGGCATTCTCAATGGATGAAAGATTAGGAATAAGCCCCACCTTTAACCTATCCGGCGGGATATAATTTACTCCTTTATTTGCAATATGCAGAGGATGTTTATTCGTAATGTCCTTCTTTGCAATAAGTTTTTTAATCCTTCCTTTAGTTTTATTTATTTCCTGCTCGCCTTCGTTGCTTCTGATTAATGTATCAAGTTTATTTTTAAGATTCTCTATTTCTTCTTCAATTTCCTTTCCGGAGAGATAAACTTTTCCACCTGTTGCAGGCCTCAAACCGGTTATAACTTGAGCAAGCTCTTTCTGACCGTTTCCCGCAACTCCCGCAATTCCGAAAATCTCACCTGCATAAACGGAAAAGTTCACTTTGTTCAAAATTTTTATTCCGCGGTCATTGAACGCTTCAAGGTCTTCGACACGTAGGATTTCTTCACCTCTCTTATAAGGTTTTCTTTCCAGTCTGAATAAAACTTCCCTTCCGACCATCATCTTCGCAAGTTCAGCAGGAGAAGTTTCTTCTTTTTTCACAGTGCCTATAACTTTACCTTTTCTTAAAACAGTTATTCTATCGGAAATTTCCATAACTTCGTTTAATTTATGGCTAATAAAAATAATGGATTCTCCTTCTTTTTTCATTTGTTTTAATATTTTAAACAATGCCTCTGATTCCTGGGGCGTAAGAACCGCCGTGGGCTCGTCAAGAATCAAAATATTCGCTCCTCTGAAAAGCATTTTTACTATTTCGACCCGCTGTTGTTCACCTACCGACAATTGCCAAATTTTTGCAAACGGATTTAAATCAAACTTATATTTATTAGAAATTTCAAGAATCTTGGAAGCAA
>JAGHAO010000222.1 GCA_021161495.1 Caldisericaceae bacterium
CAACGTCGGTGTCCTTCTCAGAGGCGTTGGCCATGACGAAGTGAAGAGAGGACAGGTTCTTGCAAAACCCGGTTCCATTCATCCCTACAAGAAATTCAAGGCGAGAGTTTATATCCTTTCCAAAGAAGAAGGCGGAAGGCATAAACCCTTCTTCACCGGATACAAGCCTCAGTTCTATCTCAGAACAACCGACGTTACGGGAACAATCAAACTCCCCGAAGGCGTTCAGATGGCAATGCCCGGTGACAACGTGGATATGGAAGTCGAACTCATCTACCCCGTAGCATTGGAAGAAACCCAGAGGTTTGCTATCCGTGAAGGCGGTAGAACTGTTGGTGCCGGAGTCATCACTGAGGTGATTGAATAATATATTGAAGGAGAGATAACAAATGGAGAAGGAGAGATTGAGAATTAAGCTTAAAGCATTTGACCACGAAATTCTTGATATCTGGGCATCGAAGATTGTCCAGATGGCAAAGAGTAGTGGGGCGAATGTTGTAGGTCCTATTCCTTTACCTACAAAGAGAACTGTTTTTAACGTTCTTCGCTCGCCCCATGTCGATAAAGACTCGCAGGAGGAATTTGAGATTTGCGTACATAAGAGATTGATAGAGATCAAGAATGCTACTCCCGAAATTACGCAAAAACTTGCAAATATGGATATTCCTCAGGGAGTTGAAGTGGAGATTAAGATTTAATGGAGGGCGATATGGCGAAGGGATTGTTGGGTTATAAAATCGGAATGACTTCCGTGTACGTAGGAGATAAACTTGTTCCTGTTACGGTTATTAAAGCGGGCCCTTGTGTTGTTGTCGGTAAGAAAACTGTTGATAAGGACGGGTACAACGCTGTGCGGCTCGGCTTTGTAGAAGTTAAACCCGAAAAGTTGAACAAACCCGAAGCGGGAGTTTTCAAGAAAAATAATGTTCCGGCTTTCAAATACGTAAGAGAAATCAGAGATATGGACGGAGAAGTCGGAGATAAAGTAACTGTGGAAATTTTTAAAGACGATAAAAAGGTGAAAGTGTCCGGATATTCGAAAGGTAAAGGTTTCTCCGGCGTTGTAAAGCGTTGGGGTTTTCACGGATGGCCTAAAACGCATGGCTCCGAGGCAACAAGAAGGCCCGGTTCCATTGGAGCGGGCTCTACGCCGGGAAAGGTATTAAAAGGCCATCATATGGCAGGGCATTCGGGAACTTACTGGACAACGATCAGCAATCTTGAAATCGTAAAAGTTATTCCGGAAAAGGATGTTATTCTTGTCAAAGGAAATGTTCCCGGTTCTGAGAAGAGCCTTTTGATAATAAGGGCTTAGGAGGTTTATTATGAAGAGTAGCGTTATAGACATTAAAAATAACAGTGTTGGAGAATTGGAACTTCCGGATAGATTTTTTGCTGTTCCTGAGAAGAAACACCTTGTTTATATGGCTGTTCGCAGGTATTTAAACAATAGAAGGAGAGGTACTGCTGATACTCAGGAAAGAGCGGATGTGAGTTATAGCACGAGAAAAATGAGAGCACAGAAAGGTTCGGGCCGTTCCAGGCAGGGTGCCAGAACTTCGAATATCTGGAAAGGCGGTGCCGTTGTTTTTGGCCCTCATCCGAGAGATTACAGTATAAAAATGAATAAAAAAGAATTGAGAACCGCTATTTTCTCGGCACTTTCTTCTCGTTTCAGAGAAGGGGATGTAAGGATTTTAAAAGGTGTTAAAGCAAGCGGAAAAACAAAAGAGATCGCGAATTTACTGAATAGCCTTAATAAAGAAAAAGAGTTGGGAACCGTGTTGTTTGTATACTCCGAAGATAACGGAAATGTGGAACTTGCTTCCAGAAATATTCCTTATTGCAAACCTCTTGATTATCGTTTCCTTAATGCATACGACCTTGTTGTTTATGATTCCATTCTCTTCACGGAGGAAGCGATAAAAGGAATGGAAGGATGGTGGAAAAATGAGTAGAATAGAAGTACTTATAAGGCCTATTGTAACCGAAAAATCCACGACACTTGCAGAGCAAGGCAAATACGTTTTCCTTGTGGATAAAAGAGCGAATGCACAAATGATAAAAGAAGCGGTGGAAGAATTTTTTTCGGTGAAGGTAAAAAAGGTGAATATAGGTAAAGTATTCGGGAAGAAAAAAAGAGTAAGATACAATTACACAAAAACTCCGACATATAAAAAAGCAATTGTTACTCTTTATCCCGGATACAAGATTGACCTTATGCACCACGTATAACGGACGGAGGTAAAAGAGATGGCAATTAAAGTTTACAAACCAACGACTCCGGGAATGCGCGGCAGATCTGTTGTTAAACATTCCGAAGTCATAACAAAGAAGAGACCGGAAAAATCCCTTACCATCGGTTTAAAGAAAAAGGGTGGCAGAAATAATACGGGAAAAATTACGGTAAGGCATAGAGGTGGCGGAAACAAACGCCTTTACAGAATAATTGATTTCAAAAGGGACAAAATAGGTGTTCCCGCAAAGGTTAAGGCAATTGAGTACGATCCTAATAGATCCGCATACATTGCTTTGCTTGTTTATGCTGACGGCGAGAAAAGGTATATCCTTGCTCCCCTTGGGGTTAAAGTGGGAGATACCGTTATTTCCGACGAGACGACCGAAGTGAAGCCCGGTAATGCTATGCCTTTGAGGAATATTCCCCTCGGTACTCTTATTCACAACATAGAAATGATTCCCGGGAAGGGCGGGATACTTGTCAGGGCAGCCGGTGCATCCGCACAGATTCTTGCCAAGGAAGGCAATTATGCACACATAAGAATGCCCTCCGGAGAAGTAAGGATGATGCATCTCAATTGCAGAGCAACCATAGGCCAAATTGGTAATGTGGATCACGAAAATGTGAATCTCGGGAAAGCGGGAATTAAGCGCCATAAAGGATTCCGTCCTTCTGTAAGGGGTGCTGCAATGAACCCTGTTGATCACCCGCATGGCGGTGGTGAAGGAAAGGCACCTGTAGGTCATCCTGGGCCGTTATCTCCTTGGGGCAAACCTACTCTCGGATATAAAACAAGAAAGAAGAATAAACCTTCCGACAAGTACATAATCAGAAGGAGGAATAAGAGATGAGTAAAAAAAGACTTTACGTAGACCCGAAACTTTTGGAAAAAATAAAGAAGATGAACGAAAAAGGCGAAAAGAAGGTTATCAAAGTATGGTGCAGGAGATCCGCCATTACGGAGGAAATGATAGGGCACACAATTGCCGTGCATAATGGTAAAACTCACATACCTGTTTATATAACGAAGGATATGGTGGGGCACAGGCTCGGGGAATTTGCTATTACAAGAACTTTCCACGGGCATAAAGTACCCACTGCGAGAATTATTACGAAGACATAGGAGGCTAACGGTTTATGGAAGCGTATGCAAAATCCAAACATCTCAGATTATCTGCAACCAAAGCGCGTCTTGTTGCTGAGCTTATAAAAGGAAAACAAGTCGATGAAGCATTTGCCATTTTAAAAGTGATGCCTCAAAAAGCGGCGCGTTTCCTTGAAAAAACGCTTAAATCTGCAGTTGCCAATGCTGAGAACAATTTTGAAATGGATAAAGATTCTTTATATGTTCACAGGGTTTCAATCGATGCCGAAGGCCCGCTTAAAAGATTGTATATCAGAGGTATGGGAAGAGCGGACATTCAAAGGAAACCTGTGAGTCAAATCACGATAGTAGTTAAAGAGAAAGAGGAGGTATAGAGTGGGACAGAAAGTTCATCCTTACGGATTTAGGCTTGGCATAACCAAGGATTGGCTGAGCAAGTGGTATGCCGATAAGAAAAATTATTCTCGTTTCGCACTTGAAGATTTTGCCATAAGAAAAGAAATTAAGAATTTGGGACCTGCTGCTGCGGTTTCTCATGTGGAAATTATTAGAAAAGGGAATCCTTCCGCAGGTGAGGTAAGAGTTATTATTCATAGTGCCCGCCCAGGAATGATTATTGGTAAAAAGGGTTCTGAAATTTCAAAACTCCAGGAAAGGTTGAAGCGGGTACTTTTCAATCCCGAAGAAAATTTGAGAATAGAAGTGAAAGAAGTCAAACGGCCCGAATTGGATGCGGAACTCATTGCTCAGAACGTTATCGGAAAGATTGAGCAAAAGATCTCTTACAAAAGAGCAATAAAACAGGCAATCGGCCGGGCGATGCGCGCGGGTGCGAAAGGAATTAAGATTCAGGTTTCGGGACGTCTTGACGGTGCTGAAATTGCAAGAACGGAATGGTATAGAGACGGGAGAGTCCCGCTTCAAACTATCAATGCGGATATTGATTATGCGGAAGAACCCGCACTTATTAAATTCGGAAGAATAGGAGTAAAAGTTTGGGTGTATAAGGGAGATGCCAAAAAGCGCACTTTCTTTACGCTTGAAAAATAGCGGAGGTGAATGAATATGTTAATGCCGGAAAGAGTTAAGCACAGAAAACAGCATAGAGGTAGAATGAAGGGCAAAGCCAAGGGCGGGACATACGTGGCTTTTGGTGATTTTGGAATTCAGGCGCTTGAACCTGCTTGGATCACTGCGAGGCAGATAGAAGCATCAAGGCTTGTTCTTATTCAATCCGTTAGAAAAGTAGGAAAGCTTTGGATTAGAGTTTTTCCTGACAAACCTGTTACTAAGAAACCTGCCGAAACAAGAATGGGTAGCGGAAAAGGCGACGTGGATCATTGGGTTGCGGTTGTAAAACCGGGCCGTATTTTATTTGAAATATCAGGTGTTTCGAGAGAGAAGGCCGAAGAGCTTACAAAACAGGTTGGGTTTAAACTCCCCATTAAGGTTAGGCTTGTGGAGCGTGAGGAGGTTATATAAATTATGAAGGCTGAAAAAATTAGAGATATGACTGATCAGGAAATTGAGCAGCAGTTAAAAAACCTCAGAAAAGAGTTGTTCAATTTGAGGTTTCAACTTGCAACTCATCAGTTGCACAATGCCGCTCGTATGAAGCTTGTAAGAAAAGATATTGCAAGGCTTCTTACAATTAAAAGAGAACGTGAGTTAAACAGAGAGGTGTAGGATGGCAAGAAAAGAATTAGTTGGCAAGGTAGTAAGTGCTTATCAGAAGACGGTAGTTGTACGTGTGGATAGAAATCTCCCGCATCCCCTTTACCTGAAAAGAATAAAGAGGACGAGCAAATTTTACGCTCACGATGAAGAGATGAAAGCAAAACCGGGAGATACCGTACGTATAAAAGAAACTCGCCCGATTAGTAAATTGAAGAGGTGGAGAGTTGTGGAGATTCTTAGCGGAGGTGAGCAGAAATGATCAGGCAGTATTCGAGGCTTGTTGTTGCCGATAACACCGGTGCGAAAGAAATTTCTTGTATTACCGTTTTGAGAGTCGGAAAAAGAGATACCGGAACAGTAGGTGACAGAATAGTTGCAACCGTTAAAAAAGCGGCACCTAACAGTGCAATTCCCAAAGGTACCGTTGTGAAGGCGGTTATTGTAAGAACAAAATATCCCGTAAAAAGAGAAGACGGCAGTATTATCCGCTTTAGTGATAATGCCGCTGTAATTATAGACGACGAAGGAAACCCAAAAGGAACAAGGGTTTTTGGTCCTGTCTCGAGAGAACTTCGTAAGAAGGGGTATTTGAAAATTGTTTCCCTTGCCCCGGAAGTTCTATAGGAGGTAATGATGAAGGTTTTAAAGAAAAAAGTTAAACCGCTTGAAATTAAGAAAGGAGATACGGTTATCGTAATCTCCGGAAAAGATAAAGGCATAAAAGGCAAAGTTATAAGGACTATTCCTGAAAAAGGCATGGTTGTGGTGGAAGGCGTAAATATGCAAACACATTTCTTACGCCCCACGCAGGATATGCCTCAGGGAAAAATTACAAAGAGAGAAGGTCCTATATACGCAAGCAAAGTGCAACTTATATGCCCTCACTGCCATGAAAGGACAAGAATTGCACATAAAATTCTTGAAAACGGAAAAAGTGTTAGGGTATGTAAAAATTGCCACGAAGTAATTGATAAAATTTAGGTGAGGTGAGTATGGCTAAGAAAACAACTGGTAAAAAAGGCGTATTCAAATTAGATAAAAAATTTGAGGCTATTCTGCGAGAAAAACTCCCTCCGTCTTCTCTTAAGGAAAAATATGAAAAAGAGGTAAAAAAGAGAATGATGGAGCGGTTTGGGTATAAAAATATAATGCAGGTACCTAAAATTGTAAAAATTTCTATAAACCGCGGAGTAGGAGATGCAAATGATGATCCGAAGGCAATGGAGAAAACAATTCAGGAATTTGTTTTGATTACACATCAAAGGCCTGTTGTTACTCGTGCAAAAAGGTCTATTGCGTCCTTTAAGATCAGGGAAGGTGCTCCTGTCGGTTGCAGAGTAACATTGCGGGGCAACAATATGTATTCCTTTATGGAGAAACTTATAAATACGGCTCTTCCGAGGATAAGAGACTTTAAGGGGCTTTCTCCCAATGCATTCGACGGAAGAGGCAACTACACTTTCGGCATCAGGGAACAACTTATTTTCCCGGAGATTGATTACGATAAGATTGATAAGGTGCGTGGATTTAATATCACGATAACGACGACTGCCAAAACAGACGAAGAAGCAAAGGCCCTGCTTGAGTTTATGGGCTTCCCGTTTAGAGAAAGGTAGGTGTGAGATATGGCAAGAAAAGCAATGATCGAAAAGGCAAAAAAAGAGCCTAAATTCAAAGTAAGAAAGCATAACAGATGTAAAATATGCGGCAGACCGAGGGCGGTTTACAGTAAATTCGGTCTCTGCAGGCATTGTCTTAGAAAACTTGCTCTTGAGGGCAAATTGCCCGGCGTGAAGAAAGCAAGCTGGTGAGGAGGAAAAAAATGGTTAACGATCCTATTTCCGATATGTTAATAAGGATTAAAAATGCAAGTAGAATGAAACATAAATCCCTCACTATTCCTTTTAGTAAAGTGGTAAGAGAAATTCTTGCCATTTTGAAGAGGGAAGGGTATATTGAGGATTTCGAAGAACAAGTAATTGATAATAAAAGGATGCTGAGAATTTATTTGAAATACGGGCCGAATAAAGAAAGTTACATTATCGGCGTTAAGAGAATAAGCAAGCCAGGGAGAAGAATCTATGTAAAAAAAGATAATCTCCCGCGTGTGCTCGACGGATTTGGGACTGCAATTATTTCAACGCCCGGTGGTCTTATGACCGACAGAGAAGCGAGAAAAGCGGGCCAGGGCGGCGAAGTAATCTGCTTTATCTGGTAAACGGAGGTGTATGTATGTCGAGAATAGGCAAAAAACCTGTTGAAATCCCTGCAGGAGTTACCGTAAAAATAGATAAAGATAACACGGTCACGGTAAAGGGACCCAAAGGAGAATTAAAAAGGACATTTCATCCGGAGATAAAAATTACTCAGGAGGGGAACTTTGTCAAAGTGGAAAGACCTTCTGACAAGCCCTTTTACAGGGCACTTCACGGAACCACGAGAGCCTTGATAAATAATATGGTAACGGGAGTTACGAAAGGTTTTTCCAAGAGACTTATCATAAATGAAAAGACGTACAAAGGTACCGTTAAAGGTAATAAAATAGAATTTTCCCTTGGTTTTAGCCACCCGGTAATAGTGGATATTCCCGAAGGTTTGACCGTTACAATAGAAAAGCAACTTATTACTGTTTCGGGAATAGATAAAGAACTTGTAGGCCAATTTTCTCAGAAAATAAGGCATCTTAGAAAAGTTGATCCGTACAAGGTTAAGGGAATTATTTACGAAGGTGAAAAGATCAGAAGAAAAGCCGGAAAGGCTTTAGCATCTGGTGCAAAGTAAGGAGTGTGGGATATGATTAAAAAAGAGAACAGAAAAGAGTTAAGAAGGATGAGGCATTTGAGAATCAGAAAACGTTTATCCGGAACTCCGGAGCGTCCACGCCTCTCCGTGTTTATAAGTTTAAAAAATATTTATGCTCAGATAATTGACGACACCAAAGGAGTCACGCTCGTTTCCGCTTCCACTCTTGACAAAGACATTAAAGGCAAAGTTAAAAGCGGAAAAAATGTAGAAGCTGCAAGATTAGTGGGTACGCTTATCGCGGAAAGAGCGATTGAGAAGGGGATTAAAAATGTTGCTTTTGACCGAGGCGGTTTTTTATATCATGGCAGAGTTAAAGCTCTTGCGGAAGCTGCCAGAGAAAAAGGGCTCAAGTTTTAGGAGGTGAATGTGAACACAAGAAGGCGCAGACCTATTGAAAAAAAAGAATTCGAAGAAGAAATTCTTCAGATAGACAGGGTAACCAAGGTAGTAAAAGGTGGAAAAATTCTCAAATTCAGGGTTATTATGGTTATAGGAGATAAAAAAGGAAGAGTAGGTATCGGTGTGGGAAAGGCAAGAGAAATTCCTTCGGCAATTGCAAAAGGTATTGCTGATGCGAAAAGAAATCTTATCCGTGTTCCTATTAAGAATAATACTATACCCACTCGTATTACCGCAAAGTACGATGCGGCATATGTATTCTTGGCACCTGCGGTTCCCGGAACGGGAATTGTTGCGGGCAGAGTGATTCGCGCAATAGCAACGAAAGCGGGAATCCAAGATATTCTTTCCAAATCTCTCGGTACGTCGAATCCTTTAAATATTGCAAGGGCCACACTTAAAGCATTTGAAGATATGAATACGGTAATTAGCAGAAACGAGGGAAGAAAAAAAGAGAGAATCGGAGGTAAAAATGAGGCTCAATGAACTTAAACCAAAGGCTCACTCCAAAAAACGTAAGAGAATAGTTGGCAGAGGAGACGGTTCCGGCAGAGGGACGTATGCAACTTACGGTTGCAAGGGCGCAAAGGCACGTTCCGGAGGAACGAAACAAAAAGGATTTGAGGGAGGGCAAACACCCCTTTACAGAAGGCTTCCCAAATTGAGGGGTTTTAAATCGCTCAATAGGATTGAATACGTTGAGGTGAATGTGGAAATTCTTGAAAGACTCGCGGGAGATAAAAGCGAAATTAACCTGAATGAGTTGTTTGGCAGGGAAGTTAAAGTACTTGGGAGAGGCGAAATAAATAAACCCATAACCGTGAAAGCTTCCAAGTTTTCCGGAGCCGCAAAAGAAAAAATAGAAAAAGCAAACGGAAAAGTAGAGGTAGTGTAATATGTGGGAAACACTAAAAAGGGCGTTTAAACTTAAAGAACTAAGGAAACGAATTTGGGTTACTTTAATTTTATTTGTATTGTTCAGACTCGGGACGTATATTCCCGTTCCCGGTATTGACAGAGCGGCGATACAGGGGCTTTTGCAAAAAGGTGGATTCCTTGCGTTGCTTAACTTGTTTTCCGGCGGCGGCTTCGGAAACTTTTCGATTTTTGCATTGAGTGTTATTCCTTACATTAACGCTTCGATTATTTTACAATTACTTACCGAGGTTATTCCTTCCTTGAAACAGATTGCAAAAGAGGGCGGAGAAGAAGGGCAGAAAAAAATGGCTATGTACACAAGAAGATTAACGCTTCTTCTTGCCGCACTTCAATCTGCATCGGTTCTTATAATGTTTAAAAATTATTTAGTAAGTAATAGTGTTCTTCTTAAGATTGTCATCATTATGAGTTTGATTGCAGGTTCTTATATTGTTCTGTGGCTCGGGGAAATAATGACGGAGAAAGGCATAGGAAACGGTGTGTCCCTCATAATTTTTGCCGGCATTGTAAGTAGGATTCCCGTGGGGCTTGTTGAAGTAAAGCAGTTGTATTCCGCACATTCTTTAAGTATCGGCTCGATTATAGGGGAAATTTTGGGAATGCTTGTGCTTGTCGTGGGTGTCATCTACGCATACCAGGCGGAAAGGAGAATCCCTGTTCAATACGCAAAGAGAATAGTGGGAAGGAAAGTGTACGGCGGGCAATCTACGTATATTCCGCTGAGGCTCGTGCAGGCGGGTGTGCTTCCGATTATCTTCGCAGTTTCGGTAATGATGTTCCCTGTAACGATCGGACAGTTCTGGCCCAATTCCTGGTTTAACGTGCATATTGCAAAGCCGTATTTCGGAACGCCTACCGGGCTTTGGTATAACATTATTTACTTCTTGCTTATTGTTTTCTTTACGTATTTCTATACGGAACTTACGTACGATCCTATTCAACTCAGCGACGATTTGAAAAAATACGGTGGTTTTATCCCGGGAATTCGCCCCGGCAAACCCACTGCCGAATATATTGCAAGCGTGCTGAATAAAATCGTGCTTCCAACTTCTATTTTCCTCGGCCTTGTTGCCGTTATACCAAACCTATTGTTTAGGAAGATGGAAGTTACCGCGTTTGTATTCGGAGGAACTTCCATACTAATTATAATCGGTGTTGCTTTGGAGACGATGCAGGAGATTGAAGCATATCTCCTTATGAGGCATTACAAAGGCTTCTTGAAATGAGAACTCACATCGTGCTTTTAGGTCTTCCCGGAGTGGGAAAGGGAACTCAGGGCCAGCGTTTAAGCGCCCGGATGAACATACCTTTTATATCTTCCGGGGATGCTTTGAGGAATGAACTTGCACGGCACACCGAGATTGCGGAAGAATTTGAGAAATATATGAATGCGGGATTACTTGTTCCCGATGATATAGTTGAAGAATTTATAGCGGATATGCTTGCAGGTTACAATCTAAAAAAAGGTTTTGTATTCGACGGGTTTCCGAGAACCGTGCACCAAGCAGGGTTCGTAAACGGTTATCTTGCTTCGCGTAATACGGCGATAGATGCCGTGTTGTATCTTGTTGCCCCGGACGAAGAGATTATAAAGAGGATAAGCGGAAGAAGAGTGTGTCCGAAATGCGGTGCCGTATATAACATTTATTTTAATCCCCCCAAAGAAGACGAGAAGTGCGATATTTGCGGAACAAAACTTGTTCAGCGAGACGATGATAAAGAAGAAGTTGTGAAAAACAGGATAAAAGTTTACAAAGAAAGCACACATCCTCTTGTGGATTATTATAACAATCTTGGGTTGCTTTACGAGATAAATGCGGTTGGTACGGTTGATGCCGTCCAAAACAGGATAGAGGCGATTTTAAATGGTTGAACTTAAAACGAGAGAAGAGATTGAAAAAATAAAAAAATCTGGTAAAATTTTACGTCAAGCGTTAGAGCTTGTTAAGAGTAAAGTTAAGGTAGGTATTACCACGGGCGAGCTTGACAAAATCGCCGAGGAATTTATAAGAAGCAAGGGTGCCATACCTGCTTGCAAGGGATACGAAGGTTTTCCCGGGACAATGTGCATTTCCGTGAATGATGAGGTTGTACATGGGATACCGGGAAAAAGAAAGTTAAAGGAAGGCGATGTGGTTTCCTTTGATTCTTGTGTGCTGTTGGATGGTTGGTACTCCGATTCCGCAATAACGGTGATTGTCGGGAGACCTAAAACAGAGAATGATAAAAAACTTGTGGAAGTTACGGAGCAAGCATTGTATATCGGGATAGAGAAAGCGGTTGCAGGTAACAGGATCGGAGATATTTCCGCCGCAGTGCAGGAGTTTGTTGAAAAAAACGGATTTTCGCTTGTGCGGGAATACACAGGACACGGTATAGGAAGGCATTTGCACGAAGATCCTTCCGTGCCGAATTACGGTAAAAAAGGTACCGGTATGATTTTAAAAGAAGGTATGTGCATAGCTATCGAACCAATGGTTTGTGCGGGAGATTACGGGTTGTACACTGCAGAAGACGGATGGACGGCAATAACGGTGGATCATTCCAATGCCGCCCATTTTGAGCACACTATTGCCATTACGAAAAACGGACCTGAGATTTTAACAAAGTAGAGAGGTGATTTATGAGCAATAAAAAACAGGTTATAGAAACTGAAGGAATTGTGGTAGAAACTCTACCCGGGACGATGTTTAGGGTAAAGTTAGCCAATGGCAAAATAGTGCTTGCTCACGTTAGCGGGAAGATGAGGCTTCATTTTATAAAGATCCTTCCCGGAGACAGAGTAAGGCTTGAATTTACGCCGTATGACCTTTCTACCGCACGAATAGTTTACAGATTATAGAAAGGAGTGTAAAAAAATGAAAGTAAGAGCATCGGTAAAAAAGATGTGTCCAAAATGCAAGATTGTAAAAAGAAGAGGAAAATTAATGGTGATTTGTGAAAATCCCAAGCATAAGCAAAGACAAAAGTAGGAGGTTAAAAAGTGGCAAGAATTAGCGGTGTTGATTTACCGAAAGATAAAAGAGTGGATATTGCGCTTACCTATATTTTCGGAATAGGCAAGCACAATTGTAAGGACGTCCTTGAAAAAGCGAATGTTCCCCTTAAAAAGGTTAAAGACCTTACGCCGGAAGAAATTAAGGCAATTGAGGATGTAATCAGGAAAGATTACCTCGTGGAAGGCGATTTGAGAAAGCAAATTGCCCAAAACATAAAGAAATTAATGGAGATAAATTGCTATAGAGGTATTAGGCATAAGAGGGGCCTTCCTGTGAGAGGGCAAAGAACAAGGACAAACGCGAGAACTCGTAAAGGGCCGAAGAAAACAGTCGGTTCCAAGAGGAAATCGTAGTTTTAAGGAGGTATGATGGCTAAAAATAGAAGAGGTTCAAGAAAGAAAGGTCGTAAAATAACCGGAAAAGCCAAGGTTTACATCCATTCCACTTTTAACAATACCATTGTAACCGTTACGGACGAGCAAGGTAACGTAGCAACGTGGGCTTCTGCGGGAACCGTAGGTTTTAAAGGAACAAAAAAAGGAACGCCATTTGCAGCGCAGCTTGCGGCACAAAAGGCAGCGGAACAGGCACTCAACCTCGGAGCAAAAAGAGTTTCGGTGCTTGTTAAAGGCGGTGGCTCTGGTAGAGAAGTTGCGATAAGGGCACTGCAATCCGCAGGGCTTGAGATCGAGGAGATTAAAGATATTACTCCGATTCCTCATAACGGTTGCAGACCGAGAAAATTGAGAAGAGTGTAAGGAGGTTAACGTGGCAAGATACACTGATCCTTTGTGCAGGATTTGCAGAGCACACGGTAAGAAACTTTTTTTGAAAGGCGACAAGTGTTATACGAATAAATGCCCGCTTGAACGCGGAAGGGGACTTCCCGGGCAGAAGCAAGTAGTGCTTCATTTTAGTAAACCGTCGGATTATAAAATACATTTGCAGGAAAAGCAAAGAGTGAAACATATGTACGGGATTCTCGAGAGGCAGTTTCGTAAATATTTTGAAAAGGCTGCAAGCCAAAAGAAGATACCCACGGGCGATAAACTGCTTGAACTGCTTGAAAGAAGGCTTGACAACGTCGTTTTCAGAATGGGATTTGCCCCGAATAGAAGAACGGCGAGACAACTTGTTTTGCACGGGCATTTCCTTGTAAACGGTAAAAAAGTTAATATTCCTTCCTATATAGTGAAAGAAGGGGATGTTATAGAGGTTAAAGAATCAAGCAGGCAGATTCCCATAATAAAGCAGACAATCGAGTCGTCTCCGTCTATTCCTTCCTGGCTTGAAGTAAATGCCGAATCCTTCCGTGGAACTGTGAAGCAAATTCCGAATATTCCGGAACTTTCACTGGGAATTAACCCTACTCTCATAGTAGAGCTTTATTCCAAATAGGAAGTGATGATAAATGTGGGATCTTAACGCAATCGGTTTTTCCATAGAGAAAGAAAACGAGACGTTCGGAGAATATTCTTTCGGGCCGCTTGAAAGTGGTTACGGCTTGACTTTCGGTACGGCCCTTAGAAGAATTCTACTTTCTTCGATAATCGGAGTAGCACCTGTCGGAATTACGATTGATGGTGTTGTACATGAATTCTCCACTATTGAAGGAGTGGTGGAAGATGTTGAAGAGATTATTTTAAATGTAAAAAAGCTTGTAATTGACCTCGAAGGCACGGACGAAGCAACCCTTTCGTTTGATATAAAAGGGGAAAAGGACTTTACTGCGGGAGATTTAAAGGTGTCAAGCGAAGTAAAAATTTTGAATCCGGAACTTCACATAGCAACAATTTCTTCCTCTAAGACAAGGATGAAGGGAGAAATCTACGTAAAAAGAGGTAAAGGGTATATGCTTGAGGAAGAGGTTGCCGAAGCAGAGAATTTTTCTCAACTCGTAATTCCGATAGATGCGTATTTTTCTCCTGTGCTAAAAGTAAATTTCCGTGTTGAGCCAATGAGGTTTGAAGAGTCGGTAAATTTTGACAAACTTATAATAGGCGTTTCCACTAAAAAGAATAAGACTCCGAGGGCTGCATTGACGGAGGCCGTGGAAATAGCCATCAACTACCCTACGCGGTTTAAGGAACTTTTACTTTCGGATGGCAATGCGAGCAGTGATAAAAATGATCTGAACGATATGAAAATAGAGGATTTGGGTTTTGATAAGAGAACACTGAACGCACTCAAAAATAACAATATAGAAACCGTAGCGCAACTTGTCGATATGAGTGAATCGGATCTTATGAACCTAAAACACTTCGGAGCCACTGCTCTTAAAAGAGTAAAAGAATCTCTTCAAAAAGCAAACTTGAAGTTAAAGGAATAGGAGGTTATCTATGTATCATAGAATAGGACAGAGAAAGCTGGGTTTATATAGCAGTTATAGGAAAAGCGTATTGAGAAACCTTTCCACTTCTCTTATTCTTCACGGAAGAATAAAAACCACCGAGGCGAAAGCAAAAGAGGTGAGAAAGGTTGTGGAAAAACTCATTACGATGGCGAAAGAAGACAACCTTAATACGAGGAAACGTGCATATTCTTATCTTTTCGTGAAAGATGCCGTTCAAAAGCTTTTTGAGCTTGCAAAAAATGATTTTGCCGAAAGGAACGGCGGCTATACCCGTATTTTGAAGCTCGGGCAGCGTAGAGGCGACGGAGCTAAAATTGTTATATTAGAACTTGTTAAGGAATGATACGGTTTGAGAATGTCTTCTTTTCATACGGCGATAAATGGGCGGTTCAAAATTTTAATTTAACGATACGAAAAGGGGAGTTTGTTGCTTTATTAGGAAGCAACGGCTCAGGCAAGTCCACAATAGCCCGTTTAGCAAACGGGCTTTTTTTACCCAATAAAGGAAGTGTGTTTGTCGACGGTTTTTCCACCTCCGAAATAGGCGAAGAGTTAAAAGCAAAGGTGGGCTTGGTTTTTCAAAACCCCGACGACCAATTTGTAGGCACCACCGTTGAAGAAGATATTGCTTTCGGTTTGGAAAACCTTGCCGTCGAAAGAGAGGAAGCAAAGAGGAGAATACTTGAAATTTCCGAACTTCTCGATATAGGGAAATATTTGCGTACTTCACCTTCGATGCTTTCCGGTGGGGAAAAACAGAAAGTTGCGATTGCAGGTGTTCTTGTTATGCAACCCCGGTACCTCATTTTAGATGAAATAACCGCTTTGCTTGATCCCGTGAACAGAAAAGAAATCTTTGACTTTGTATTTCAATTGGCAAGAAGAAAGAATATCGGTGTTCTATATATAACTCATATAAGTTCCGAGGCGTTAAATGCCGATAAAGTTGTGGTACTTCACGGAGGTAAAAAAGTTGCCGAAGGGATACCCGCTGAGGTTTTTCGAAATTTTTCACTTATGGAATCCGTAGGGGTTTCAGTGCCCGATTCTTTTTATTTGTCGAATGAACTTTACAAACTCGGGATTACTACAAAAGACGTCTTAAACGAAGAAGATTTCTTAAAGATATTATGATTGTTCTTGAAAATGTGAGCCTCACGTACGATTCGGGAACTATCTTTCAAAAAGCGGCGATTAAAAACGTTTCTCTTTCCATAAGAAAAGGAGAATCCGTTTCTATCGTCGGAAAGATAGGTTCGGGGAAATCGACGCTTGTCCAATTCTTTAACGGCTTGATTAAGCCGGATTCCGGTAAGGTTTTTGTTGGCGGAGAGGATTTGGGTTCCAAGGAAACAAACTTAAAGTCCGTAAGGCGAAAAGTAGGACTTGTATTTCAATACCCGGAAGAGCAATTTTTTGCGGAAACTGTGTTTGATGAAGTTGCATTTGGCCCGAAAAATATGGGCCTTTCGGGAAAAGAGTTAAAGGATGCGGTTTGGCAATCTTTAAGCGATATGGGGTTTAATCCTTCCGATGTTGCGAATTTGTCCCCCTTCGGGCTGAGCGGCGGTGAGAAAAGAAGGATTGCAATTGCAAGTATAATAGCGATGAATCCCGAAGTGCTCGTCCTTGACGAACCTACGTCAGGCCTTGATTACACGGGTAGGAATCTGCTGATAGAATATTTGAAAAACGAAAACAAAAAAGGCAGAACGCTTGTCTTTGTTACGCACAATATGGATGAAGCGCTTGAAGTATCTCGGAGAGTAATTGCAATGAAAGACGGCAAAAAGGTATTTGACGGAAATAGCGAGGATTTTTTTACTTCCGAAGAACTTGTTTACGGTATAGGTTTGGATGTGCCTTTTGTTGTAAAAGTGTGGAAAAAACTTAAAAAGCGCTTTCCCGAATTGCCTTTTTGCAGAAGTTCGAAAGAACTCGTCGATTTTCTTTACGGAGGCCCGGCTCGTTGAAGGCGCGTTTTGCATTAGGGCAGTATACGTACACGAATTCTTTGCTTCACAAACTCGACCCGAGAGTTAAAATACTGCTTGTTTTTTCCCTCGTAGTTTTCCTCTTTTTTGTGCGGACAATTACGGGGTATCTTATACTGTTTGTTTTTGCCTGTTCTCTTGTTGTTCTTTCCAAGAATTCTTTTTCTTCCGTATTCCGCTCTTTGAGGCCGATTCTTCTTCTTCTTCTTTTTACTGCGGTTTTTCAAATTTTCTTTACTCCCGGAAGATTAATTTTCGAGTGGCGGTTTATAAAAATAACTGCGGAAGGATTAAGGCTTGCCATATATATATCGATAAGGCTCATTTTGCTTTCTTTTTTTACATTTATTCTTACTTCGACCACATCCGGGATAGAGCTTACCGATGGGTTTGAGGCATTAATTTCTCCTTTGAAAATCTTCCGTTTTCCATCTGAAGAAGTTTCGCTTATGATTTCAATTTCTTTAAGGTTTGTTCCGGTGCTTTTTGAAGAAGCGGACAGGATAATGAAAGCCCAAATGTCCAGGGGAGCGGAGTTTAACAAGGGAAGTTTGGTAAATCGGGCAAGAAGTTTTTTGCCACTCCTTTTACCTCTTTTGTTAAATGCGCTCTCACGTGCTGACAGGCTTGCAATTGCGATGGAATCCAGAGGTTTTGTTATAGGTAAGAAAAGAACAAGATACAGGGAGATGAAACTTTCCGGTTTGGATTATGTGGCAATTGCAATAACCGTCTCGGTTTTTGTTTTTGCGCTTGTTGTAAAGGAGATCGTATGAGGAATTATGTGCTTAGGGTTCGATATTTGGGAGACAAACTTTACGGTTTTCAGAAACAGGCAACCGTCCCCACCGTTCAGGGAGAAATAGAAAAAGCGCTTTCTCTTATTCTTCGGAAAAGTATACGCACGAACGGTGCGGCAAGGACGGACAGGGGAGTAAACGCACTGAATCAATACGTCAATTTTTATTTCGATGAGAAACTCGATACGGAAAGGTTGAGGAGAAAACTCAACTCGATGCTGTTTAACAAATGGATTTACATAAAGGATTTTTTTGAAACCGACCTTCTGTTTCACCCGAGGAAAAACGTGAGAGGGAAAATTTATTCCTATATACTTTCCGATAACAGGGAAAATGCGATGTTTTTGCTTCCCAGGGTGTATTTTTACAACGGAAAAACGGATTTTAACCTCCTGAAAAAAGCGATGGATTCTTTGCGTGGAGAACACGATTTTGTTAATTTTGCCAATAAAGACAGGTCTCAACCGTTAAAAAACACGGTTTGCACGATTTACGATATCGGAGTTATAAAAAAAGGTTCTGTTCAAATCCTGTATTTTTACGGGAACAGGTTTCTTTATCATATGGTGAGGAGGCTTGTCTATTTCCTGATAAAGGCAGGCACGGGCAATGTAAAGAAAGATTTCCTTGAAAATCCTTTTCTTGAAAATGCGCCGTTTACACGTCAGGTTTTACCTCCCGAGCCTTTATTTCTCGTAGACGTTTATTACAAAAACGGAATAAGGAGGGTAAAGTAAATGAGTAAAGCACTTATCACCGGAGCATCGAGCGGCATAGGAAAGGAATTTGCTTTCCTGCTTGCCGAAAAAGGATACGATCTTGTTTTGGTTGCAAGGAGCGAAGAAAAACTAAGAGAGATTGCGAGAAAAATAGAAGAAACGTTTAATGTTTCCGTAAAAATTTTTGTAAAAGATTTGTCTTTTGAAAGCGCAGCGTTCGAACTTTTCGAAGAGTTGAAAAATGAAGATGTTGACATACTTGTGAATAATGCAGGTTTCGGAAAATACGGAGATTTTTTGAAATTCGATGCGGAAACTTATCGACAGATGATTAATTTGAATGTCCTCACGCTTACATTGCTTACGAGGTTGTTCGCCGAGAAAATGAAAGAAAAAGGCGGAGGGAAGATTCTTAATGTTTCTTCTACCGCCGCTTTCCAGCCGCTTTCCCGTTTTGCCGTTTATGCTGCAACGAAGGCGTATGTTTTGAGTTTATCGGAGGCACTCCATTGCGAATTCCGCAAATTCGGAATAACTGTTACGACACTCTGTCCGGGCCCTACAAAAACAAATTTCGGTGAAACCGCCGAAACTCACGGAACCAAAATGTTTAACCCAACGGGGCTTGCTGATCCGAAGTTCGTTGCATCGGAAGGGCTTAAAGGTTTATTTAGCGGAAAACCCCTTATTATTACGGGAAGGCAAAATAAAATACTTGCATTTTTTGCAAGAATCCTGCCTTTAAGCATTGTTTTGAAAATTTCATCATATTTTGTAAAATAAGAAACACCCGGACATTTGAAAACGCATTTTTTATTGACTAAAACGGAAAATATGGTATTATTCTACCGTTAAAGTTGAGTGTATGGAGATAATTTTAGGAGGAGTTTATATGATGCGAATTACAAAGTTTGTTAAACCGAAAGACGTAAACAAGAAATGGTATTTAATTGACGCGTCCGGCAAATCCATCGGAAGGGTTGCCGTGCAGGCGGCAATGATTTTAAGAGGAAAAAACAAACCTACGTTTTCTCCGCATGTGAATATGGGAGATAACGTTATAGTTATTAATGCGGCGAAGGTTAAAGTTACGGGTAGGAAAATGAGCCAGAAAATTTATTACAGGCATTCCGGTTATGTCGGCAATATGAAGAAAACGCCTCTTGCCGATATTTTGAGTTCCAAGCCGGAATATGCTATTCAGCACGCTGTAAGGCTGATGCTTCCGAAGAACAAATTAGGAAGAAAGATGCTTAAGGGATTAAGAGTATATGCCGATGATAAGTATCCCGAAAGCATCAAACCCGAAAAAGTGGGATAAGGAGGTTTAAGTGGCAAATTTAATGTATGCGGCGACAGGCAGAAGAAAGAGATCCGTTGCGAGGGTGAGGCTTATTCCCGGAACAGGGAAAGTTAAAGTGAACGGAAAACCCGCTGAGGAATACTTTACGGTAAAAACCGTAGTAAAAGAGATATTTGATCCTCTTAAAGTCACCGAAACCGAAGGCAAATTCGATATTTTTGTAAACGTGAACGGTGGCGGTTTCAGAGGACAGGCGGAAGCAATCAGGCATGGCATTGCAAGGGCTCTTTTGCAATATGAGGAATCCTTGAGGCCTTTGCTTAAAAAGGAAGGCTTCCTAACAAGGGATCCCAGAGAGAAAGAACGTAAAAAGTACGGTTTGCACCGTGCAAGAAAAGCACGCCAGTATCGCAAGCGTTAATTCTTTTATAATTTGGAAATTCGCCCCCTGCAAGAAGGGGGCCTTTTATTTATTAAGGAGGAAAAATGAGAGAATTATCAGAATTTTCTAAGTTTTTTTCAGAAAAAGGCAAGAACGATCTTATCACTCCTTTTGATATGAAAGTAATGACGAGAGACATCGAAAGCAAAGGGAGAAGTATCGTTCATTTGGAAATAGGGGAACCCGATTTCGATACGCCGGAAAATATAAAGCGTGCCGGAATAGAAGCGATTAAAAAGGGATTTACTCATTACGCGCCTTCACAGGGCCTTCCGGAACTCCGCGAGGAAATTGCCGATTATATCGGTAAGACGCGGGGAATATCCGTTTCTCCTGATGAGGTTGTAGTAGTTCCCGGCGGAAAGA
>JAGHAO010000122.1 GCA_021161495.1 Caldisericaceae bacterium
CCGCACCGATGATCATTTATACCTCCGCAAGTTCCTTTATTTTCTCAATTACCTTTCTTGTCGCTTCTTCGCCTTTTTTTACCTGTTCGGCATTCTTAGAAAAATCAAGCGTTTCCGTATCCGTATCGACATGTATGACAAAGTCTGCCTGAGTAAGTTCTTCCGAATATATTTTATTCGCCGTAATGTTATAAACGCGCCACAAAAGATCAATGGGGGTTTTTATTTCCGATTCTTCTTTGCGGCCAATAGGTGGGTTCACGTTAACCGCAATTACAAAATCCGCTCCCATTTTCCTGGCAAGGCCGACGGGTGCATTGCTTGTAACTCCACCGTCAACCAAAAGCATATCGCCGTATTTTACCGGTTCGAACACGAGAGGTATTGACATACTCGCACGCATTGCAAGGGCGATGCTACCTTCTTTTAGGGTAGCGGTTTTTCCGCTTATAAGATCCACCGCCGTGCATTGAAACGGAATCTTCGCTTCTTTGAACGTTTTGTTTTGCGTAAGTTCTTTGAACATATACAAAATTTTTCGCCCGCTGTCCAGCGCTTTTCTTTTTGCAAGGGCATTCAGGGATAAACCTATGCTGAAATATTTCATAAATTTGCTGTTTGTTTTCTCGAATATTTGCATTTTGTAAAGCGGATATCTCTTGTCCAATACGTTTCCGAATACGAATTTATTCACAAAACTCTCCATCTCTTGCACAGTTGCGCCACTCACATAAACTCCGCCTACGATTGCACCCATCGAAGCACCACTTATGCAGCACGGCGTGATCCCGTTTTCCTCTAACACTTTCAATACACCTATGTGTGCGAGCCCGCGGGCTCCTCCACCGGAGAGCGTAAGTCCTATTTTTTTCATCCATAATCTCCTTTCTTTTAATTTTATGCATTAATATTATAATTTATAAAGGAAAAGTCAAATGAGATATATAAAAGTTAACGATCCACGCGAAGTTTACAGATATACGAAAGTTGAAAACCCGCCTTTATTTGGAAAAACGGTGAAAAAAGACGGGTATAGGATTAGTGAATTTTCTTTTCCTTCACCGGTAAAGATGCCTATCCCCGAAACAAACACGGTATTTGCGGATTATTTCGAACCCGATAATAAGGAAAGCGGTAATCTGTGCATCTTGCTTCACGGGCACGGATTCAGGGGGTATTCTTCAATGATTTACTTTGCGGGCAACCTTGCAAGGAACGGGGTAAAAACGGTTCTTCTTACCCTTCCATTCCACGGCAAAAGAAGGGCGCAGGGCGTAACGGACGGCACGGGATTTTTTGTTCTTGACTCGGTAGGTATGCTTATGCGTTTCAGGCAGTCCGTTTTGGATGCAAGGGCGATAATCGATTTTGCGGAAAACGGTGTGTTCGGAGACGTCGAAAGAATTTCCGTTGCCGGGCTGAGTCTCGGCGGTATGATCTCCGTTATTGCAATGGGCGTGGACGAGAGAATCGAGAAAGGCGTATTTGTGATTTCCGGGGGCGATATCGAAGGAATTTTCTGGAAAGGCCTCACAATGCTTCCTTTGAGGAAGTACGTTTACAGAGTGGTGAAGGAAGGGTACGACATTTCTTCGGAAGAACGCGAATACACAAATATTTCGGTGCTTTACGATCCTCTCACTTTTGCAAAATACATCCCTCCGAGAAAGGTGATGATGTTCAACGGGATGTTTGACATTATTATCCCGCATTTTGCGTCGGAAGAACTTGCAAACGCACTCGGGGTGTGCCCTATTTATCTTCCCGTGGGGCACGGCTCGGTTCTCATTTACAGGAGTTTTATCTTAAGGAAAATGCTGAAATTCCTTAAAGAATAGCGTATAATAAATTTAGCGAATATTCGGGAGGAAACAGATGAAAAACAGTTTTGTTAAAGATCTTACTGACGGGCAATCCGTTAAGGAGATGTTTGCCGTAAAGGAAAAGACAAAAGCAAAATCGAGAAACAACAAGGTTTACGTTACTTTGAAACTTTCCGACAGAACGGGGACGATTTCCGGGAAGATATGGGAAAATGCGGAGAGAAAGTACGAACTTTTCGAAAAAGGGGATATCGTTCTCATAGAGGGATACACGAGTTCTTACAAAGGGGTACTGGAAATTCACATTGATAAGATCAGGAAATGCGGAGAAGAAGAATACGACATCGGCGATTTTCTGCCCGTGTCCGGAAGAAGTATCGAAGAAATGAAAAAAGAGTTGTTCGATTTTGTAAACTCGGTGAAAAACGAATATCTGCAAAATTTGCTCAGAGCAGTTTTCAAAGATGAGGAATTTATGAAAAAATTCGAAAATGCCCCCGGAAGTGTCGGAATCCACCACACGTATGTGGGCGGGCTTTTGGAACACACGTTAAACGTTGCGAAAATCTGCGATACGGTGGCGCGGATTTACCCTGAAATAGACCGAGACCTTCTTATAAGCGGGGCACTTCTTCACGACATCGGGAAAATCTACGAATACGAAGTTTCCGCTTCGATTGCCTCAACGAATGCGGGAAAACTCATAGGACACATCGTAATAGGTACGCACCTTGTCGAGGATAAAATCGAACAGTTTGAAGATTTTCCGGAAGAACTGAGGATAAATCTCCTCCACCTTATAGTTTCTCATCACGGAGAATACGAGTTCGGCTCACCCAAACTTCCCCAAACGGCGGAGGCTGCGGCGCTCGCTTATTCCGACCTTCTGGACAGCAAAACGGAGGATTTCCTGGAAATAAAAAAGAATGCTAATGACGAATGGAGCAGTTACGTGGGCCACTTGGAAAGAAAAATCTACACGGGAAAGAAGAAAAACGGATAAGTGTTAAGCAGGCGGTTTCCGAATCAGTCCTGTAAAAAAGGATTATGCCTTTTTTCTTCCCCGATTGTGCTTTCTTCGTTGTGCCCCGGGAAAATCACTGTTTCATCGGGTAAAACAAGCAGTTTTTCTTTTATGCCCTTAATCATCTCGGAGAATGCGTTTTTAAAATTTTTCGCAATTCCCACGGTTCCCGCAAAGAGTGTGTCTCCGGTGAAAACAAAACCGCCTTTTTCGTTGTAAAGCGCGATACTTCCTTTCGTGTGCCCCGGGATGTGCAGAACTTCCAATTTTGCATCGCCGACTTTTAATGTGCCTTTGTCTTTTAATAGAATGTCCGGTTCGTCCGAAACGATGTTCAGGCCGAAATTCACAGAGCCGTTTAGCTTCGAGGAAAGGAGCATTTCTCCGTCTTTTTCGTGAACCGCAATTTTTGATTCTTTGAAGGAATCTTTCAAAATTTTGTTTGCCGCGATGTGGTCGAAGTGCCCGTGAGTGTTGATTATGAATTTTACGTTTCCGTTCAAAGATTGCAAAAATGAAATCAGTTCTTCCTTTTCCGGAGCCGTTTGAGCGGACGGGTCGATCACGGCAATTTCCCCGCCGCTCTTCAAAACATAACAGTTCGTTTCCAATGGCCCGAACGGAAGGACGTAAACCTCCGCATTTTCAAAAGCAAATTTTTCCGTCATATCTGTTTTTCAAGGGGCTCTTCGGGGATTACGGCGCACAGCACGAAGTAAGCGACGACCCCGGCCGCGAACCCGGTAAATATCGTTAAAAGCACCCATAGGAGCCTCATTAGGGCAGAATCGATTTTGAGGTATTTTGCAAGCCCTCCGCACACACCGCAGATCGATCTGTCCGTGCGGGAGCGGTATAGCCTTTTTTGCCCGCCAAATACTTTTTTTGCACATTCTTTGCAGTAAAGTTTGCCATCTATGTAAACAGCGTCCTCAGGGCATACGCCCTTTCCGCAACGTGTGCAGAAGCCCACCGCGTCACGGCTCGGGTCGTTATAGCATTTCATATTACGCACCTTCGGGCATTATGAGCCACAAAAGTATGTAAAGCAAAAGCAGAGTAAAGATTCCGATGCGGGGAATGAAAACAAGCAGTATGAATATAATGCGAACGATCGTGGGATCTATTCCGAAGTATTCCCCGATTCCTCCGCAAACTCCCGCAATCATCCTGTTGCGGACGGAACGATGCAATTTTTTCGGGTGCTCTTCTTCGTATTTTATTTTTTCCGCACACTCTTTGCAGTAAAGTTTTCCGTTAATTACAACGGATTCTTCGGGGCATATCGCTTTTCCGCAGCGTGCACAAACACCTATCGCTTCTCTTTTCGGGTCATTATAGCATTTCATCTCTCCCTGTTCCCTCCCTTAGGCGGGAATATTATGAGAATCCCTAATATGATAATCAAAATTCCTATTCCATAGCCTCTTATCCACCTGTCGACTTTGTCCGTCACGTTAAGCATCGAAGATATTGCAAACAATGCTCCGAATACGGTAACTATGATTCCGGACAGCATTTTTCTGTAAGAGTATTTTGCCAAAAAATTGGAAACGACAAGCCCCAATCCTATCGAAAGAAGAACAGCCGCGATAAACACGGAGAACGAGTAATGGATTAGGTTAAACAGGAACAAAAGTTCGAAAATCCCGAGGAACAACACGGCGAGCGGAAAGGAAATATCATCCTTTTTGAGTGTTATTCCTTTTGCCGTATAATACGCCCCTTCCATTACAAGCAAACAACTTACGAATAACCAGAACGGGCTATTCACAATGTTCGCCACGCTCAAAGCATAAGTAATTCCGAAAGAAATAAGTATTGCACCTATTAAATATCTTCCTTCCGTTTCTGTCATAATTTCACCTCCCTATGCGGACCTTTCCGCCGCTTGTTATCGTAATTTCGAAATGCGGATTGTTTACGTTTCCGAAAGTAAGCACCTTTCCCGTTGCAGGAAGAGAAGAATCGTTAAGCCCGTTACCTGCCGTTACCGTTATACGTGCCGGATTTTCTCCGACTTTTATTTCGGTTTCTCCCATTCCGGTTTGTATCGTGGCATTCATCGGCGGCGATGTTTGTGATAGATCCATATTGAAATCTCCCGTTCCTCCGTTGTATGAAAAAGTTCGGATTTTGCTCACGGAAGAGATGCCGAAGGTTCCGGTTCCCACCTTTACTTTCAGCGTCCCGAACTCCCCTCCTGTTATTGTGCATGTTCCGGTTCCGTCTTTTACCGTGCAGTTTGAAGCGGATACGTTTGTTAACCGTATGCTCCCCGTCCCGTTGTTAATTTTCAGGTATTCCGCCTTGGAATTTTCAAGATCCGTCGAACCTACTGCTGTTTTAATCTCGGCGTTTGCAACATTTGTGTCCGGCAAAGACACATAAGCACTGCCGGTTTTTACATTGATGTCAAGGTCAGCGCTTTTTACGTTCTCCGGTATGGAAACCGTTATCTTCTTGCCTTTGTTCGAATCCCACGGAAAAAGATTTTCGTAAGAGACCGTAAGAGTATTGCCTTTAAGAGTTACTTTTGGCCGGGTATTTTTTCCCGAAATCTCGATTCTCCCGGTTTTATTCGAGTTTACGATGCTTATTCCGCTGTCGTCTATGTCCGCTTTGAGTATGATTGAAGAGCCGTTGAACGGCACGGAAAGTTTGCTTTCCGAAAAATTATTTGCCTCGCCGTTAGCAACACCTCCGGATTTTTTTGCCCTTGCAAATACGGAAAGGAGAATAATTCCCCCTATGATAACGGCGGATATTATAATTGCCGTTATAACAACCTTTGCCGTGTTTCTCCCCGTGTTTTCCTCTTTCGCATACACCTGTTCGGTTTCCTTACCTTTTATTTCCGCAAGGCAGTCCTTGCAATAGATTTTTCCTTTGTATTCTATCGCGCATTCCTTACAGAGCGGTTTTCCGCACTTCGAACATACCGCCACTGCGTCTCTTTCCGGGTGATAAAAGCAGTGCTCCATTGATGTCCCCTCCTTCCAGATAAGTCGAAACGAGTATCGATGCATAGGCACTCGTTGCAATCACGTAGGCGAGTATTAAAAAAGCGGGGTTTGCCAAAAGCGGTTTCGGAATCGGTACGAAAGTAAAGATAAGTTTGGGAATGCCTGTTTCGGATATGAGCCGAACGCTTTTTAGCGAAACCAAAAACATAACGGGAAATGTCAGGGCACTTTTTACAAGTATCCCGAAGAGTTTTTTCTTTTTCACTCCGCGCATTATTTTCGCCGAAAGATCCGGCGCCTTTTCCGTTTCCGCAAGCAAATTCAACGTTTCGATAAATTCTCTTTCCCGCATTTTTCTCACCACTATTTAATACTTACTTTTCGAAAGAAAGGTTACAAAAATTTTTGAAGTTTTTGTTTAAGCAGTTTCAGTTCTTTTTTTCTCTTGCTGTTTTCCGGATTTTCGGAGAGGAGTTTTTCCAAATATGCAATTCTGCTCTTTATCTTGTTTATTTCTTTGCGGACATCTTTCCGCTCGCTTTCTTCGGATTGAGGCTTTTTCTTTTTCGATACGAGTTTTCCGTTTTCCATTCTGTAAATTTTGTCTGTGAGGTTTTGCAAGACGTACCTGTCGTGTGTTACGAGCAGTATTGTCCCATTGTAATTTTTCAGTGCGTTCAGGACAGTTTCTTTCATTGAGATGCTCAAATGGTTGGTGGGTTCGTCCAGAACGAGGAAGTTTGCTTTCACCAGGGAAACTTTTGCAAGGAGAAGCCTCCTTTTTTCCCCGCCGCTCAGCTCGGAAACCGTTTTGAACACTTCGTCTCCCGTAAAATCGAACAGCGCGAGTATGTTCCTTGCCTCGGGAACTGTGTACCCTGCGTCCGTGATTTGCGAAACAAGAGTGCTGCCTGGGTCCATCACGAATGCGTCCTGAGGGAAATAGCCTATTTCTATCCCGGGCCCTATTTTGACTTCGCCATTATCCTGCTTTTCCACGCCTGCGATGATCTTCAAAAGCGTGGATTTTCCGCTTCCGTTTTTCCCGGTGATTCCGATTCTGTCGCCCCTCCTTATGAAAAGATTTACGCCTTTGAGAACTTTATTTTTTCCATAACTCTTTTCCAAGTTTATAATTTCCGCAACTTTCTCTCCACCTCTTTTTGCGGATTCCATTCGCACTTTTATCTTTTTCTCCTTTACCTCCCCCGGGATTTCTATTTTTTTCAGTTTCTTTTCCCTGCTTTTTGCCTGTGCCGCCCTTGTTCCGTATCTGAACTTCTCTATAAAGGCGCGTTCCTTTTCGATGTATTTCAAAAGCTTTTCTCTTTCTTTTGCGATTTTTTCGTCCTCCGCTTTTCTCAGCGCGGTGAATTTTTCGTAATCTCCGGGATACTCCCTTATCTTTCCTCCGCTCAAATACAGAATGTGCGTTGCTATTTTGTCTATAAAAACCCTGTCGTGAGAAACGATGAGCAGGTCCCCGCGGAACTTTTTGAGCAGTTCTTCAAGCAGTTCGATCGTGTCGATATCTAAGTGGTTTGTAGGCTCGTCCATAAGGAGGATGTCCGCTTTCGAAAGAAATGCTTTTGCTATTTCGCATTTTGTCCTTTCCCCGCCGCTCATTTTCATCATTTTCCTTTGCGCGGATTTCTCGCTGAGCCCGATTTTATCGAGCATAGTGAGGATTTCCTGCTTGTATGTGTATCCTCCCGCTTCTTCGTATTTTGCAAGGAGCGATGCGTATCTTTCTCCGAAATCCCCCGCTTTTTCCAGCGCATCCAATTCCTTTTCGATTTTCTTGATTTCGTAAAATGCGGATTCGATTTCTTCCATACCGCTTCTGTTGAGTGCAGGGATTTCCTGCGGTATGTATGCGAGTTTGCCTTTTTTAACGATTGTGCCGGAATCCGGGGAGAGGTTTCCCGCAATGATTTCGAGGAGCGTTGTTTTTCCGCTTCCGTTTTCTCCCACTATGATTTTTTTCTCCCTGTTTACGGAGAAACTTATTTCGTCCAAAATCTTTTTCCCGGCATTTATAAACGTAATGTTACCAATTTGAATCATCTCATCTCCGTTCGTGTTGCCTCATATAATTTTCTATATAAAATATCATTTGATTGCCTCATTTAGATTATATAAGAAATCGCTTCGTTTTATAAGGTTATAGAGTAAGAAAGAATTTTGTGTATAGCCTCAATACATTGTACAGCCCATTTGTTAAAAACTAAATAAACTTAGTAAAATAAAATCAAGACAAAAATATCCCTTTATTGATATTTCAAAGGAAAAGGGGCATAAAATGTGGTGGGAATTATTGCACACAGCGGAGAGAGTGGAGCTGAATCTAATTTGGTACACTACATTTTTAAGAACTGTAATCTTCGGCAGAGAGTATAAACATAGGAGAGAAGAGTTTCTTTAAGCCTAAAAATTATTACAGATAGAAAAATCAATACCTTTATACGGCACAGTACCATATCACCTATTAATAG
>JAGHAO010000206.1 GCA_021161495.1 Caldisericaceae bacterium
ATCGTAATCAATTCGGCAACTTTGTTTACAACCTATTTGCCTACAAATCACGGCGCCCCGAAACCCGTATCTCCTTTGTTTGCTCTCGTGCAGGCTTTGATCTTCTTTGTAATTTATTCCGTTGAGATATTTGTTTTGCCCGAAACCGCCCTGCAAAACGATCTGACAAAAGGCTTTCGAAGAGGCTTTTACCTGATGCGAGAAAAGGGAAGAATAATATTTTTCTATCTAATACTCTACGTAATAGAATATGCGTTTTTTTATATATGCAGTTTCCTATCTGTTAGAAACAGGATTTCTTCAATTGTTTCCACGACTTTTTACCAATGGCTTTTCGGTATGCTAATGGCATTTGTAATTTTATCTTCTTTCAGGCTTACGTATCTGTTCGAAAACAAAGACGAACTTTTTAAGGAACCTTCCGCAAATAAAAATCAACAAGATAGTAAAATCTTTGATGAAAGAGAAGGCTAAATTATGAACGGAATGCCTATTCCCGACGAAAGGATGGATCAATTCAAATATCTTGCTTTCCTGTCCTACACGGCAAAACATTTCAAAAAACTAAGCAAGAAAAAGAAAACGCTTATATTTGTCACTGTCGGGCTTATTGCCGCTATAATCGCTTTGATTGTTTTTTTGAGATTAATTGCGTTTAACCCGATTATAACGATAACTCCGGCTGCGGATAATTCCGCATACGACAAAACGGTGCAAAAAGATAGTATTATTATGAGAGAATTTGCCAAAGAAGGATTGGTTTCTTCTTTTGATTTTGAAAAAGTATTCTCGGGAAGCGGGGCAAAAATTGTGATACATCTTCCGGAACAAACAAATGCCAATAAGTTTGCACAAGATGCACTGAATAAAATTTTTGATGAGCCTTCTAATGAGTTGAAATTTAACTCCCGTTTCTGCACGGCATACTGCAAGATTTACACCGAAAAAACAAAGGCAGGTTCCGATTACGTAAAAATTTTTCTTGCCGAAGTGCCCAAAAAGAGTTTGCTCGGAGCGAATACGTATTTCACGGGACTTTCTGCGTATCCGGACGGTATGTTTTCAAGAATAATAATCCCAAAAAATTGCGATAATGCATATTCCATTCGTTTGAAATCCGCCAAATCCATAGGCAAAATCGGATTGCAGGAAACGGGCAAGTTGCTAACCGTTTTTACGGGAGAAGATTCATATAAACCGAACGTTGTTTACATTTACGACATTTCACCCGTATATACAGAAGGATGCTGTATCAGGCATTTGAAGGTTAATTTTTCCGCATCGAGCGAGTTAGAGAGTCTTTCGAGATTGATTTTTACCTTTGATAATGCGAAAACAATAAAATTGCCTTAGACTCGCAAGATTGTTCAAGAAAAAACGGCGGGCAAATCGCCCGCCGTAAATTGTTCATACGAAGAGTGACAGTATCGCCTTTTGAATGTGAAGCCTGTTTTCCGCTTGATCCCAAACAACCGAATGAGGCCCGTCTATCACACTGTCCGTGATCTCTTCCCCCCTGTGAGCGGGAAGGCAGTGCATTACTATGGAATCCTTTTTGGATTTTGAAATAAGTTCGTCGTTCAACTGATACGGTTGCATTACTTTCACTCTTTTGTCGTGCTCGGCCTCTTCTCCCATTGAAGCCCAAACATCGGTATAGACAACATCCGCATCCTTTACCGCTTCAAACGGATCGTGCGTTACGAGGAGAGAACCGCCCGATTCTTTTGCAAATTTTTCCGAAAGTTCGATTACTTTTTTATCCGGCTCGTATCCCTCGGGCGTAGCAACGGCAACGTGCATTCCGAATTTTGTTCCGCCGAACATAAGAGAATGGCAAACATTGTTCCCGTCGCCGAGATACGCAAGTTTCAGCCCTTCGAGTTTGTTTTTCTTCTCCTTTATCGTAAGCAAGTCGCCCATTATCTGGCACGGATGTGTGTAATCCGAAAGCGCGTTTATAACGGGAACACTTCCGTAATCGCGAAGTTCTTCGAGAGTTTTATGCGCATACACTCTTGCGACAATTGCATGCAGATATCTCGAGAGCACACGTGCCGTATCGGCAACAGTTTCCCCTCTCTTTAACTGCATATTGGAAGAATTCAGGACAAGCGCCTGCGCGCCGAGTTGGAAAATTCCCACTGCAAAGGAAATTCTCGTTCTGGTGGAAGGCTTTTCAAAAATCACACCTATGGATTTTCCTTTAAGAAGCGGTTCATCTTTACCTGCAAGATGTTCCAACTTCAACTTTTCTCCCTGCGCAAGAATTTCTTCCAATTCTTCTCTTGAAAAATCACTTATTGCAAGAAATGATTTGCCTTTGAGACTTACGGCCATTATTTGCCTCCGAATTTCTCTTTTATGATATCTTCGAGATCCGGTTTTCCGATTTCTTCTAATTCATACCTCACTCTGACTGCGGGCTTGTTGAGTTTTACAACTCTCCTCAAATCTATCGGTGTTCCGATAACAACGAGATCCGCAGGAATCTTGTTAATTGTCTCTTCGAGTTCTTTGATCTGGGTTTCGCTGTATCCCATTGCAGGTAAAACTTCTCTCGTTTGTCTGTATTTTTCATAAGTTGCCTTTATGGAGCCTACCGCATAGGGATAAGGAGATACGATTTCTTTTGCTCCCCATTTTCGAGCAGCGACATATCCCGCACCGTAACTCATACCGCCGTGAGTGAGCGTCGGGCCATCCTCAACAACAATAACACGTTTTCCTTTTATCTGCTCTCCGCCGTCCACGTAAACGGGAGATGCCGCATCTATTATCATTGCATCGGGATTGATTTCTCTTGCTGTTTTCCTAATTTCTTCTATATCTTCGAATTTTGCCGTGTCTTCTTTGTTAATTACGATAACGTCCGCCATTCTGAAGTTCGTTTCTCCGGGATGATACATCTTTTCGTGCCCGGGCCTTAAAGGATCGGCAACTACGATTTTGAGATCCGATTTATAGAAAGGAAGGTCGTTATTTCCGCCGTCCCATATGATGATATCCGCTTCTTTTTCCGCTTCTCTGAGGATTTTTTCATAGTCCACGCCTGCATATATTATTGCGCCCAGGTCGATATGCGGCTCATATTCTTCGCGTTCTTCGATTGTGCAGTGATATTTGTCGAGGTCTTCATAAGTTGCGAAACGTTCTGAGATTTGATCGGCAAGATTTCCGTAAGGCATAGGATGACGAATGGAAACGACTTTTTTACCCATTTCCCTTAATATCTTTACAACTCTTCTCGTTGTCTGACTTTTGCCGCATCCCGTTCTCACCGCACAGACGGAAATTACGGGCACTTTGGACTTAAGCATTGTGGTTTCGGGGCCCATAAGCCAGAAATCGGCTCCCGCCGCCATTGCCTCGGATGCCTTGTGCATCACGTATTCGTGCGGAGTATCACTGTATGCGAAAACCACTCTGTCCACTTTATATTTTTTTATTAGATCGGAAAGTTCCGATTCCGGATAAATCGGTATTCCTTTCGGGTACAGTTTTCCTGCAAGAACCGGAGGATAAACCCTGCCTTCAATGTTAGGAATTTGCGTTGCGGTAAATGCAACCACTTCATAATTCTCATTGTCTCTGAAGAAAACATTGAAATTGTGAAAATCTCTACCTGCCGCACCCATAATAATAACTTTGGTTTTTTCCATATACGCCCACACTCCTTTCGTATTTTAATTTAAGCCAATATAATATATCACTTTAAACTCTTATGTCAATTGACTATTTGTCTTTTATATCTATACTCTATCTATCGGGAGGTGCGAAATGACAGTTACGTTGTTCTGGATCTTAGTGATGATTGTGGCGGCAATCGGAGAACTGCTGACGATGGCATTCTATTCGATTTGGTTTGTCGGGGGTGCGTTCCTTGCGCTTGTCGCAAAATGGCTCGGTGTAAGTTTTACGGGGCAATTTTACGTATTTATCATAAGTTCTGCGATACTAATTTTGATGTCGGAATTTTTACTAAAAAGAAAACTCGGAATCCTTAAAAATCCTCACAAGACAAACATAGACGGTTTAATAGGAAAAGAAGCGATTGTTACAGAGGAAATCAACAACTCCGAAATGAAAGGAGAGGTAGAAATCGCAGGCAAGAAGTGGACGGCCGTAAGCGAAGACGGCTCGGTTATTCCTGCCCGCGAAACCGTAATTGTCAAAAAAGTTGACGGTGTAAAACTTATTGTGCGGAGGAAAAAGCCTTAGTAACTATTTCTTTCATTTTTTCGATATCATATGGAGGAGAGATCATAACAAGTATTAGAGTGATAAAAGGCCAAACCAAAGTAACAATTCCTTCCACAAGCATTTTCTTGGTAAATAAAAATATTGCGACTCCGAATAAGACCCCCCATTTGATTTTATTCATTTTCCAAGCAAATTCGGAAAGTTTCGGATCGAAATATTTGTATCTTACGGGAATCCACAAAAGGTTTAACAGATAAGCGCCGATTATAATATACCACCATTTGGCAAAGTAGAACAATATCGGAATGAATGGTTCAAGGACAAATAACGGAAAGTTTGCCCATTCGGACGCCCTTGCAGAAATAAACGCCCTATTCTCCTTTTGGGAATGCTCTTCAATTTTCCACATACACCCTCCGTATTTTTAAAATTTTATATTGTATACTAAAAGAAAAGCGAGGATTTGCAAAATATATTTACTAACAACCTCCGGAGGGGTTTTGTCAATCTCAATTTCAATCGTTTCGGAAAGTTCTTTTACCGCCTGGACGAGCCTTCCCGCTATAACTTCGCTTACTCTCCTGGAGAACGCCTTTTCTCTTATAATTCGCTCAAAAATTACTTTGTAAAGTGCATTCTCCTCTTTGAAGTTTTTAATGAATATTGCTTCCAACAGGGCAAGAGAAACCTGCGCAATGTCGTTTTTCTCCGTTTCGGGCATCTTCGGTAAAGTCGTAAGCGATTGGCTCAAGGCCTGCCTTATCGCAAGAGAAATCTTTTCGGGATCAGTCACGTTTTTCAAACTCTCTTTCAACGGAGGGACAAGCGAATATGCTTTATACATAATGAAGGTAATATAGCCCAAATAAGAGTCTACGTTGAGCAACCTTTGGAGTTGCTCCATTGAAATTATCCTTATTGCCCTATCCGTTTGGCTGGTGGATAAAACGTTTAGCATTTCTTTTGTAATTACGTACATCATATTAAATATGTCGTAATTTTCTCCGTAAGATACGTAAAGATTTAACAATTTTGCATCTTCACGTGTTATTACCTGCCCGTGATTTTGGAACCCCCATACGAGTGTGTGCGCCGTTTGAGAGGCGAGAAGCATTCGCTCATTTTCGGGTTTGTCTTTGAACATATACCGGTACAAAAAATTGTATGCGTAAGCTTCACCCGTTGCAAGCGCCCTGTAACACATATTAACTATTGTGGGATTTATCTGTGATACAATCGGAGCAACGTAATTTATTGCCGTGTTCATCGCAATATCCACCGCATCTTCCCTTTTAATTGCAGTATTCTGAATAATCTGGTTTGCAAGTTGTAATGCCACAGGGAAAAACTCGGTGGAAATTTTATTGTATATCTGCAAAAACGGATAATAACCTTCCAGAGCGGATATGTGAAGATTTTCTATCAACGGATGCTGCATCTGCATATCGAGTGGCCCGAGTTCGGATTGTGCGCCCATAATGATTTCGTCTGCGCCGAGAGTCATAAGTGTTGCGGCACTTTTTGCATATAATGGAACGATGGCTTTCAATTTTTTACACTTGGAACGCACTATGTTTATCATTTGATATGCGGGATGCGGATATCCGCCGCCTGAGAGTATTATCATATCAATCCTTGTTTGCTCCGGAGGAGTTGGGATTTTATTTAATTGGTCGATCAGGTCAAACATATCCTTTCTATCTATCGGTGCAGTCTCTCCATAAACAAAGAATAAAAGATACCTTGCTTCCTTTTGCTCTTTATTTTCTTCCGGAGGAACCGGGGATTTAAGCGGGAGGTCTGCTTTCTTATCTTCTTCGTTTTCTTGTTCAGCTTTTTTGCCGTTATTCTGCTTTTTCTCTTCTTTCACTTCTTTTTGCTTCTTATCTTTTTCTTCCTCTTCCATTTCTGCCTCCTTTAGAATTCGTATAAAATACCTCTTTCAAGTATTTTAACACGGTCTGAAACAATTTCAAATCTTTCGGGAATTTGGGAATGAATCGGTAAAAGGATTTCGGGATTAATTTCCCTCACCATCCTAAAGAGGTCCGGCTGTGCGGCATGCCCCGGAGAATGAATCCTGTAATAAGGGATTCCGAACATATTAAGCCAATTGTTCAAAATTTTTGTATTCTCCGCATCCAACGAGGCGAGAGGTTCTCCTCCCGAATGAATATATATCGTGCCTTTTTCGGGCTTAATGTCAAGCAGCTCCGGAGTGCTTTTGAAATCAAGGAGAATAACGATATTTTTCTGTTCCTTCGAAACTTCACTCGCATCTATAAACTTACCTTTGAAATTTTTCTCCCATTCTTTGAGCTCTCTATGGGGC
>JAGHAO010000231.1 GCA_021161495.1 Caldisericaceae bacterium
AAAAGGTTCAAAAACATTGCAACGTTCCTGTATTACGGAAGTAAGAGAAGGAATGGAAGTCTTTACAAACACCCCGCTTGTCCGTGAAGCAAGGAAAATGAATCTTGAGCTCGCTCTGGCACACCATCCGTTGGACTGTATGACGTGCGACAAAGACGGAGATTGTGTTTTACAAGACCTTGCATATCAATTCGGTATAAAGAAAAGTGAGTTTCTCGACGATGCAGAGGCGTTTGAAACGCCAAAAGAAACCCCTTGGGACACAAATCCTTTCATACAGTTTGATCCCCAAAAATGTATTCTTTGCAGGCGGTGCGTAAACGCCTGTGAAAACCAGGCAATTGTCGAAGCAATAGGTATAGCGATGAGGGGCTATAAATCGGAAGTCTCCACTCCTTTTGCCTTACCTTTGGAACAAACAAATTGCCAATTCTGCGGAGAATGCGTTCAGGCATGCCCCGTTGGCGCACTAATAGAAAAACCGAGAATAGGAAAAGGGAAAATGTACCAGCTTGAGGAAACAGATACGATCTGTGCTTACTGCGGTGTGGGGTGTAATTTAAAACTTTATAGAGACAAAAACAATAACCTTGTTATGGCGAAGGGAGCTGGAAATCCGCTTGTGAACAATGAAAGGACATGCGTTAAAGGAAGATTCGGGTACGAATATGTAAACAGCAAAGATAGGCTTACAAAACCTTTAATCAAGGAAAACGGTAAGTTTAGGGAGGCAAGTTGGGAAGAGGCAATACAATTTACGGCAAAACGCCTGAAAGAGATTAAAGAAAAATACGGGCCGGATTCAATCGGTGTTCTGGGTTCTTCACGTTGCACAAATGAAGATAATTACCTCGTCCAGAAATTTGCACGGGCGGTAATAGGTACAAACAATGTGGATAACTGTGCACGTCTCTGTCATTCTTCCACGGTTACAGGGCTCGGTAAATCATTAGGTGCGGGTGCTGCAACAAATTCTATCAGCGATATAAAAGACGCCGATGTAATGTTCATTATTGGATCAAATATGACGGAGACACATCCTGTTCTTGCTCAGATTGTGAAAAAGCATCAGAAAGAAGACGGTGCTAAAATCATCGTGTGCGATCCGAGAAAAACGGATATTGCAAAAGTGGCGGACGTATTTATTCAGCACAACCCCGGAACCGATGTTGCGCTTTTAAACGGAATAATGAAAGTGATTATCGACAGGAAACTTACAAACGAAGATTTTATAGAGAAGCACACGGAAGGGTTTAGCGAGTTCAAAAAGGTCGTGGAAAAATACGATCTTGATACGGTCTCTGAGATTACCGGTGTGGATAAAAAACTCATTGAGCAAGCTGCAGAAATTTACGGCAATGCGAAAAATGCCACAATTTTCTATACAATGGGCATTACTCAACACACAACCGGTACGGATAACGTGCTCAGCATTGCAAACCTCGCCCTTATCACCGGCAATTTGGGAAGGGAAGGAGCAGGCATCAATCCGTTGAGAGGGCAGGCCAATGTTCAGGGCGCCTGTGATTTAGGGGCGTTGCCGAACGTTTTTCCCGGGTATCAAAAAGTAACGGATAATAAAATAAGAGAAAAATTTGAAAAAGCGTGGGGCGTAAAGTTGCCTTCCAATGTTGGAACACCTGTTTCCGAATTTGGTGAAAAAGCACTGAAAGGAGAAATAAAAGCAGTCTATATTATGGGCGAAAATCCTATGATGAGTGAACCCGATATAACGAGTGCACGAAAGGGATTTGAGAAATTGGAATTCCTTGCCGTTCAGGATATATTTCTCTCCGAAACTGCGGAGCTTGCGGATGTCGTATTCCCCGCCGCAGCAGCATACGAAAAAGACGGAACGTTTACAAACACGGAGAGAAGGGTGCAATTGCTTAGGCCCGCAAGAAAAAAACCGCAAGGCACAAAATATGACTGGGAAATTATATGCGAGGTTGCCTCTGCAATGGGATATCCTATGCACTACAAAAACAGTGCGGAGATTATGGACGAGATAGCAAAACTCACACCGTCTTACGGAGGTATCCACCATTACAGGCTTGGAAAACAAGGCTTGCAATGGCCATGCCCCGATGATAACCATCCGGGAACAAAGATCTTGCATAGGGAGGGACGTTTCAAACGACCGAATGAAAAAGGGCTTATTTCCCCTGTTGAATATAAAGCTCCAAAGGAACTCCCGGACAAAGAATATCCGTTCCTTCTTACGACAGGCAGAATACTATACCACTACCACACTGGCAACGAGACACGCAGAGTAAAGGTACTTGATACATTTGTTCCGCATAATTACATAGAGATAAATCCTCTTGATGCGGAAAAAATCGGTATAAAAGACGGAGACGTTGTAAAGGTTACAACGAGAAGGGGCGGTATTGAAGTAAAAGTACGCGTATCGGAGAGGCCGAAACAGGGTATTGTATTTGTATCGTTCCACTTTAGGGAAGCAGCGGCAAACGTTTTAACCAACCCTGTTTTGGATCCGATTGCGAAAATTCCCGAGTACAAAGTTGCAGCATGCAAAATAGAAAAAATACAATAAGGAGGGTAAAAATGAACGGACTTAATTTTTTTGCGCCATCACAAATTGCTGAAAAGGTAAGGGATGCGTGTTATAAAAAATGCCATACCCCTACGAAAAAGCTCTTTATTCTCGCTATTCTTGCCGGTGCATTTATCGGATTCGGCACGGAACTATTCATTATGGTATACCATGATGTAGGGGCAAAGATGAGTGTCGGATTTGCAAAATTCCTCGGTGGAAGTGTCTTCAGCGTTGGCCTTATGCTTGTTGTCATAGCAGGAAGCGAGTTATTTACGGGAGATAACCTCATTGTAATTGCGGCATTGGAGAAAAAAATCAAGTGGAGTGAACTGTTCAAAGCATGGGGAGTTGTGTATGCGGGCAATTTTATAGGCTCAATGATTATTGTTCTTATGATGTTCTTCTCGGGTTTATGGGCTACAAACGGAAGTGCCGTGGGAGCAACCGCAGTAAACATTGCAAACGCAAAAGTGCACCTTACATTCTTGCAAGCCCTTATGCGCGGAATTGGTTGCAACTGGCTCGTATGCCTCGCAGTCTGGATGGCAACGTCGGCAAAAGACATTGTGGGAAAAATCTTTGCAATCTATTTTCCGATAATGGCATTTGTTGCCTCGGGTTTTGAACACAGTGTAGCGAATATGACTTTTATTCCTTACGGCATACTTTTAAAAAACATTCCGTCCGTAATAACCGCAACGGGAAAATCCGCAAGCACCTTTGCATCGCTTAACTGGGGCACATTTGTCGTAAAAAACCTGATCCCCGTAACTTTGGGAAATATTATAGGAGGCGCATTCTTTGTCGGTGTTATCTACTGGTATATTTACTTAAAAAAGGAGCCTTCCAAGATTGAAACGAATTAGTGCAACACCTGTAATTTTAGTCGGAGGGAAAGGTGAAAGGTTAGGGAAAGACAAAGTATTTCTTTCCTTGGAAAACAAACTTGTTATTCAGCGAACGTACTCGATACTTGAAACTGTGTTTGGGAGAGCGCCTCTCTTTATAGGCAGGGAGGTGCTCCCTCTCCCTTACAAAACCATTCCGGATGTTGTAAAAGGCATTGGCCCTAAGGGAGGCTTGCTTACGGCATTTTTAAATACTGACACGGAGTTTGTTTTCGTTACAGCCTGCGATATGCCGTTCATAAACAGAGATTTGCTCACATATATGCATAGTTCCTTAGAGGAAAAAAGTGAAATTTTTATCCCTTTGATGAAAAACGGGTTTATTGAACCCCTATTTGCTTTCTACAAAAGGAGTCTTTTACAAGAATTAAAAAAAGAGATAAAATATGGTGATTATAAAATGCGTTCGCTTCTTAAAGGAAAAAGGGTGCGGTATCTTACGGAAAAAGAGATAGAGCAATTTGATAGAGAGCTTGTCACATTTTTTAATATAAATACAAAGACGGATTTAGAAAAAGCATTGGAGACGGCAAAAGACGAAAAAGATTAAAATTATCAGTATCGAAAACGAGAAAATTAACGAAGTAATCGATAGTGTTGCTGAAGAACACATAATAAATATATTTGTAAATGGCAAATTTATGGATAGAGTTCAGTGTTCTCCGTTTGAGGAAGAGAAACTTGTTTTCGGGTATTTGTTTACTGAAAGAGTGATAAACAGCACAGATGAGGTAAAAAGGACATATTCTGAAACGCAAAGAAGCGAAAAGAATTTTTACACGGATGTTGAAAAAAGAGTTTTAGAAACACTACCGCTGAGCAAAGAAATCAGAATACCAATAAATAATCTTTTTAATCTTGCGCATACGTTATTTGAAAGAAGCACAATTTTTAGGCAAACAGGCGGGACTCATATATCCGGGCTCTCCGACGGAGAACAGTTGTTTTCGGCATTCGAAGATATTTCCCGGAGGAGTGCGGTGCAAAAGGCAATAGGAGATGCATTGTTAAGAAGAAAGTTGCAATATACTCCCATCCTTCTTACCAGTGCCAGAGTAAACGAAACAATTGTACAATATGCACGGAGAGCGGGAATTAAAATTATTGCATCACATTCCGCACCGACAGACCGTGCCGTGAAAAAAGCAGAAACAAGCCGTATTACATTGATAGGCTTTTTAAGAGAAAACCGAATGAACATCTATTCAGTCCCGGAGCGCGTTATATTTTAATTTGGTCCGCTTAGCACCGGATACCGGTAGGACATCTTGGAGAGGGCATAAGATCCTCAAATCTCTTCTTTTTTCTAACCACATCCATTTTTTATTGACTTTTTTGTTGCTATGGTTCATATAGTTACCCAAAATCCTTCTTCTATATAGCTATGTCATTCCTTTTTCTCTAATTGTTTTATCAAGAATGTATGGATTATAAAGCCACCTCAGGGTGACAGGGGCAGGCATATCTCAGGGTGACAAATACACCTGTCACTCTGCACTCCTTTCCTCGCCAGAGGCGAGCATTTGTTTCAGAGTCTCTAATCTGTCAGTCATGCTGCACTCCTTTCCTCGCCGAAGGCGAGCATTTGTTTCAGCATCTCGTATTTTTCCACTTTCGGAGTGCACTTTGATAAAGGAACAAAAAACGAGACCCTGAATAAAGACATTTCAGGGTGACAGGACGGGGGTCATTCCGGACTTGATCCGGAATCTCGTATTTTGTTTTTCAATAGGAGATTCGAGGGAAATGTGTTCCCTCAAATTGAAGACCCTGAATAAAAACACTTCAGGGTGACGGGGACGGGGGCATCTCAGGGTGACGAAAATGGGGGACGCCTCAGGGTGACAAAAAGGGAATATCTCAGGG
>JAGHAO010000148.1 GCA_021161495.1 Caldisericaceae bacterium
GTCAAAGGGCATGTCGACGAAGTCCTTGACAAATTGAAATCCATGCAGTAAAATTATTTTGTGGATAAAAGAAAAGTGCAGAAAAGGAAGCTCAGACAAATCAGAATAATAGGGTATTTGTTGGGACAAACTCGTCCGTTACCCATATCCTTTATAGCCAAAGAAATCGGCGTAAATCCGAATACGCTCAAAAAAGATATTCCCCAAATAGAAAGATTTCTTGAGGGTTACAAAATAAAATTAAATAGAAAACCCGGAGTGGGTGTTTGGCTTCAGGGCAGTAAAAAAGCGTTTGAAAATGCTAAAAAAGCTCTTATGCAATCTCAGAAAAATTATTCATTTTACGACTTAAAAACATATATTATAAAGACATTTCTTACGAAGGACAGATATCCTACCGTAGAAGATTTATGCGACGTACTAAATATTTCAAGGCCCACTGCATTGAAGTATGTTTCCGTTGCACGGAGATGGCTGGCAAAATTTAACATTGAACTCACCGGTAAACCGGGGGTGGGATACCAACTCATATACAAAGAGGATGATTTGAGAAATGCTCTTTCGGAATTTATAGATAGTTTTGAAAAAGATAAGATTAAAGAACTTATGGCAAAAATATATTCCAAATCAAATTCCCGTAAGATATGTTTTGAAGCCCTCGGACATGTTGACTTTTCCCCTATAATAAAGTTTATAAATAAACTTGAAACCGTTACGAACACTAACCTTACTGATAAAGATTATGTAATATTCGCTTTGAAGATAGCAATAGCCATAGGAAGAATAAAACATAAACATATCATCTTTTATGAGAGCAAAAGGTTGTTGGATGTTATGCAAAACTCTGCCTATAAAGCAGTGTGTTCATCTCTTCCTATATTGGAGGCGACATTTGATGTCAAATTCCTTCCTGAAGAAGCGGCATACATTACGCTTACTTTTATAAGCTCAAAAGTTCAAGAAACATCTATGCTTGGAGCAGAAGAAAATAAAAAGAACAAAAGATATACGGAATTTGCTAAAGAAATAGCAGCTGTTGCCGATGAAATCTTTGGTTTACCTGTCGCAAAAGATTCAGAGTTTATTCACATGTTAGCACTACACTTAAAATCTACATTAAATAAAATAAAGTATGGATTAAAAATTAAGAATCCACTGTTGGAAGAGATTAAGGAAGAATATCCGATTTCGTTTGATATTGCTCAGAAGGTAAGCATAATATTAGGGAAAAAGATGGGAATTGTAATACCAGAAGAAGAATCCGGATATATTGCAATGTATATAGCAACTGCAGTGGAAAAATTAAAGCATCGGAAGAGCAAACGAAAAAAAGTTGCCGTAGTCTGTGCTATGGCTATGGGCACTTCAAGTTTATTATTTTGGAGATTAGTAAATGAAATGCCGGATATCGATGTTGTCCAAGTGGGCTCATACAAAGATATTATCGAGGGAAAAATCAGCAATGATATAGACCTTATTATTTCCACAATTCCTCTTCCCAGTTTGAAAGTTCCTCATGTAGTAGTTTCCCCTTTTCTCGGATCACGAGAGAGAAGAAAGATAAGGGAAATGCTGGGAATTACAAGGCAAAAGATTCCTTACCCTTCGTCTAAAGAATTTGAAGAAATAATTCAAAGGAGCGTTGTAATTGCAAACCTTAAGGCAAACAACGCAGAAAAGGCAATTTCAACTCTGGCCGAAGCTCTCTTTCGAAAGGGAGCGGTTAAAAATGGCTTTATCGATTCGGTAATAAAGCGGGAAGAAGAGTTTCCAACCGGGTTAAATACACCGGTACCAATTGCTTTACCCCACACCGAAATAAAATATTCAAAAAGAGAGGCCTTTGCAATAGCCACTCTAAAAAAACCTGTTATTTTTAAAGAAATGGGAAATCCCCGTAATAAAATAAATGTTCGAATAATCTTAATGCCGGTATTAACAAAAGAGAGTACCAGAAGTGCAGTATTCTACGATTTACTCAGAAAATGCAGAGATAGGAATATCGCCCCCCGATTAATAGCAGCGGAAAATGATGCAGAGATGATAAGTATACTCGAAAAGCCATTGACAAATTAGAATTCCTATAATTTACCTATATATAGTCAAAAAAATACCGCATCTTGTTAGAAAAATCATGTAAATAACTTATTGACAACAACCATTATAACACATATGATTATATCAATCAAAAGAAAGGAGACTCAAATGGAATTTGAAGAGATGGTAAAGAATAGCATAATTTTCACCAGAGCGCAATTTGACAACGCGAAGGATGCAATATCCTTTCTTGCACAGCAGCTTAAAGACAGACAAATAGTTAAAGAAACATTCCTGGAATCCGTATTGGAAAGAGAGAAAAAATATCCTACGGGCTTACAACTTGGAAAAATTAATGTTGCAATTCCTCATACCGATACGGAACATGTATTAAAATCCGGGCTTGCAATTGCCACACTAACAAAACCGGTAATGTTTAGAAGAATGGACCGGCCTGAACAGGAAATACCCGTGAGTATAATCTTTGTATTGGCAGTCTCAAACCCGAAGGAATATGTAAAATTTCTTGCAAAGTTAACAACAAGCTTCGGAAATGGTGGTTACATAGAAAGAATGTTTAATGCGCAACAACCAAAGGAAATAATAGAAATTTTAAAAATTATATTCGGACGGGAGGCAAAATGAAAAAAATAAAAATTTTAGTGGTATGCGGGACGGGAATAGCAACATCTACGGTGGTGTCAAGAAAACTGGAAGAAAAATTGGGTGAAAAAGGGTTTTTAGTAGAAACACGGCAGTGCAAAGCGTCGGAAGTAGAGCGCAATTTGGAAGGAGTAGACATTATAGTAGCCACTACTCCAGTGCCGGAGAATCTGGGTGTACCGGTAGTAAGGACACTTGCTTTTCTAACGGGCGTCGGTGAAGATGAAGCGATCAACGAAGTGATCGAAAAAGTCGGGAGGTGATAAAAGGGAAAAATTCTTGAAAAGAACTTTATTAAAAATTGAAAGGAGGGTTTTTATATGACATTAAATGACATTGTTAATGGTTTGGGTGTGACGGTTCTTTTGCCAGTTATTATTTTCTTTCTCGCACTCATTTTTAGAATTAAGATCCAAAAAGCTTTTCGCTCAGCTGTTCTTATAGGTATAGGCTTTATAGGGATCAATCTTATCTTGAATTTCTTCTTAAACAACCTTGCTCCGGCAGCACAAAAAATGGTAAAATTTACAGGTGTGCATCTTCCCGTTCTGGATGTTGGGTGGCCTGCAGCTGCAGCTATCGCATTCGCAGGTAAAATAGGGCTATTTGTAATACCGATTACTGTGGCAGTTAATTTCCTTATGTATATATTTCACTGGACTGACACTATCGATGTCGATGTTTGGAATTACTGGCATTTCGCATTTACAGGCGGGCTGGTATATGCTATGACAAACAACATCTGGCTTGGTATGCTTGCTTCTGCAATTAACGCAATGTTAGTTCTCGTACTTGGAGACTGGACAGCACCCGCAGTTCAAGAATATTACCATATACCCAACATTTCGCTCCCTCACGGCTTCTCTGCAGCATATGTACCGATAGCTATTCCGATTAACTGGTTATTGGATAAACTTCATCTCGACAAAGTAAAAGCTGATCCGGAATCAATCCGAAAGAAATGGGGCTTCTTCGGAGATCCAATTATAATAGGATTAATTCTCGGTCTTGTAGTGGGTTTGCTTGGAAACCTAAAAACACTAAACACTGCAAACGCATGGTTTGACATACTTAAGCTTGGTATGGCAATGGCAGCCGTAATGTATATTTTCCCAAAAATGGTCGCAATTCTTATGGATGGACTAATACCTATTTCAGAAGGTGTCAGGGATTTTATGAAGTCAAGAGCGTCCAACAGAAAATTTTATATCGGTTTGGATTCTGCAATAGCAGTCGGAGACCCCGCAGCAATTGCATCGGCAATGATCTTAGTGCCTATAGCAGTTATTCTTATGGTGATTATTCCGCAAAACCAGATGTTGCTTGCCGTAGATCTTGCCGTATTACCCTTTATGGTAGTAATGACGATTCCGATTACCAGAGGAAATATACTAAAAACCGTTATAATAGGCACCGTCATTATAGCAATAGGCCTTCTTATTGGAACAA